>NZ_JBHUDE010000159.1:0-50870 GCF_042678205.1 Oceanobacillus luteolus | reverse complement strand
TGTAAATATTACTGGGTTAGTTTAGTGCTGCCTTTTTTAAGATAATTGAACCTTGATAACTCAATAATCATTTATTTTACTCTTGACATATCACCGCAGGTCTTTGTCAATATAACCACCATAATTTTACCATAATATAGAAAAAATACATTCAATTCTCATAAAAAAAGGCAGTCCCAAATTATCGACTGCCTCAAATCACAACTACTGTTTATCAAGTATTAATTTTCCTTAATTCTATAAACGCAGCAATCGTTCCTATAAAGCCTCCGACTGCAAAAAGTATAGGAATGAATATCCCATTTGAATCCTCTGCAATTAATTGTGAAATACCTAATAAGCATAATAAAACACAACCAATCAACCCTATAATTGATCTTACCTTTCTAAAAATTGGGGACACCTCCATCACTTCTACTAGTCAAAGCAATAGCGCTTCTCTTCAATTACTCCCATTTATTTAAATATAGTTCCAATAACCTTTATTTAGAAGTTCTCCTAATAAGATACCTATCATAAGCAGATACTTTAGATTCCTCCATCAATAAATCAAATCTCTCTCTATATAATAAATTCAACAAAAAAAATGATTTTCCTTTTTTAGAATTTATCCCTATTGCTTCTTCCGTAAAAGTTACATGTTAACCATCCTGTCACATTAACTTTGAAATAAATAAAGTTGCGATTCCAAAATAAATGAGCAAGGAAAGAATGTCATTAATTGTGGTGATTAGTGGACCTGAGGCTACCGCCGGGTCTATATTCAAGCGGTAGAGGATGAGTGGAATAATCGTCCCTGCCAGGGTACCAATTATTAGTGTGCAGAGCAACGAGATACCAATAACAAATCCTAATGTAGCACTGCCTTGCCAAATCAGTGCAATAATAAATATAAGTATTCCGCATGCGACCCCAATGATGATCCCAACCCATAATTCTCTTATAATCAATTTAATAACTTGTTTCCAGCCCAAATCATTCGTCGTTAAACCACGCACAACAACCGCCAACGATTGCGTACCTGTATTCCCTGTCATCCCCGCTATCATAGGCATAAAAAACGCCAGGGCCACGACTTGATCAAGCGTCTCCTCAAAACTGGCAATGATACTCCCGGAGACAATCCCGATGAATAGAAGTAAAATCAGCCAAGTTAAACGCCGGGAAGCGGCAACAAGTGGTTTGGTAGTAAAATCAATCGCTTTTCCTGAAGCAGATAACTTTTCAATATCTTCATTTGCCTCTTGATAAACAACATCAATGATATCATCGACCGTTACCACACCAAGTAAAGTCTGGTCTTCTTTTACAACTGGCATCGTAACAAACTCATAGCGCTGTATTAACTGCGCTACTTTTTCCTGGTCCATCCATGCATCTACATGTACTACCCTCGTCTTCATAATGTCCTCGATTTTTTCAAATAGATCAGCAAGCAATAAGTCGCGGTAAGATACGACACCAACCAGCCTCTTTCGATCATCAATAACATAAAGGTAGTTCAGGTATTCGGCTAATTCGGCAAAATGTTTTAATTTATCGACTGCCTCGCGGACGGTATAAGATTTATAGATCCATACAAATTGATTATTCATAATCCGACCAGCAGTTTCAGGAGGATATTTCATCAGATTTTGAATCATGTCAGAAGCTTCTTGTTTCAACCCGGCTAATAATTTCTTGATTTTATCCGGTTCCAAACTACTTAACAAGGAAACAAGATCATCATTATCCATTCGCTCGAGCACCTGTGAAGTTTTTTCAACGCTTAATGCTTTCAGAACTTCCAGTTGTTCCTTATTCGTTAATGCTTGAATGAGTTTCGCTAATTGATCAAGCGATAAGTAACTAAGATATTTGTTTCTATCGGATACTGGAAAATTCACATATAATTGCGCTAAATCATAGGGTTGTAATTCTTCTATGGTTGTTTCAAAAACTTGTTTATTATCTTCTTTTATAGCTTGGATAACCTTGTGTAAGAGTCGACTTTCAGTTGAACGTAACATGAAAATCCCCCTTTCTAAGTTTGATGGGATTCCGTACTTCTATTTGTTGTCGAAATATGAAGTAATATACCAAATGAAATCATCGTTATCAAGATAGATGATCCTCCATAACTAATCAATGGGAGTGGAATTCCCGTTATCGGGAGCATTCCAGAAACTGCACCTAAATTAATGACAACCTGAGTCATGATTTGAAAGGTTATCCCAATTGCAAGTAATTTAGGAAACATCTTTTGACACCCTTTAGCAATCTGTATACCTCGAAGCATAATAAATATGTAAGTTCCAATGATAATAAAGAGACCGACGATTCCAAGCTCTTCCAATGTAACAGCCATAATGAAATCAGTATGAGCCTCCGGAAGAAATCCTAGCTTTTGGATACTCCCCCCTAATCCGTTCCCTTTGAGCCCTCCTGTTCCAATGGCTAAATAGCTATTGACTAATTGATACCCATCACCAAATGGATCCTGAAAAGGATTCCTGAAAGAGGTTAACCTTTCCAACCGGTATGGAGAAGAATAAGCAAAGTAGCCAACGCCTAATACACCGACAGTGCCTAGCATGAATAAATGCCGAAACTTAACCCCAGAACAGATAACAATCATCCCGCATGCCGATAATATTAATGCTGCTGAGCCTAAGTCTGGCTGTTGTAAGATCAATAGAAAGACGATCGCTAAAATCAGTAAAGGTGGAAGTACACCATGTTTAAATTGGTTGATGATCCGCTGTTTCTTCGAATAAAAGGATGCAAAATAGATAATCATAAACAATTTAATGAACTCAGTTGGCTGGAATTGAAAAGAGCCCATTTGAATCCAGCGTTGTGAATAATTCCTCTCTACACCAAAAGCAGGAATTAAGACAAGAATTAACAACACAATGGAAAAAAGTACTAGTAATGGACTTAGTTTATTATAAAGTTGATACGGGATAAATATGGTCAACACTAAAAAGAAAAGGCTTAAGAGCAGCCATTGAGATTGTTTAACGAAAAAATATTGGCTTGAATCATAATTTAAATATGCGAGTGTGCTACTGCTGCTATAAATCATCATCAGTCCAAATCCCGCGAGCAATAGAATAGCAACCAGCAACGAATAATCCAAGTTCTTTAACCTTTTCAGGATGATGGATTTCATTTTAATCCGCCCCCTTTACTAGAGATTACTATTCTTACTAAAGATCATAGACAACAGAGGAGAAAGGATTCAATTCCATTACTCTCATCCTTAACATTACGATAATCTATTGTTTTCCAATTGCTGAGAAATGATTTGAACGATAAATGCGTCATCTAGTAATCCAATAGGCAATAAATAATCTGGTAGTAAATCAGTGGTGACAATGAAGTATAGTAAAGCAGCCCCCATAAAGACAAGTTGTCGAGTTGTCCCATTTTGCTTTGTAATTCGAGAATTCATCCATTGTAATTTCTCTACATATGGACCCTTTCCATCAAGTCGGTTAAGTTTAGCTTGAAACTCTTGCCGAATCATCTTTTTGCCTTCATCTGTTTGGCTGATCTGCTTGTACTTATCTATTTCTCTATTCACCTGGTCTAACGTAAATTCACCATCATATACACCGGTTGTTTTTATTAACTGTTGTATCGTTTTTAAAATATCCTGATTTTCTTTCGCATCTTCCTTCTTGGAATCCGTTTCATATCCCGCCGCTTCCAGAAGTGTTGTCATTCCAACATCCAAACTCTTTGAAAGTTTTTCTAAGTGTGTTAGATTCGCTTTTCGTTTACCATTCATAATCTTTGAGATAGTGGCATGGTCAATTCCAGAAATCTGCCCTAACTTTCTTACCGATAAAGATTTTTCCTCCATTAGCTGCCTTAAGAGTCTATTAAAATTAGCATGGTTTTCCATATAACCTTCCTTTCTATCTCAAGCTTAGATTCATTTAGAAGGATACAGCTTTGGTGACAAAATGTCAACAATGCGATAAACTAGTAAAATCATCTTTATTTTTCAGAGAAAGAAAGAAGGTAAGGGCATGAAAAAGCTACCAAGTAGTTTATTTATTCTCATCGGATTATTATGTTTCATCATGTTTGGGATGATGAGCTGGGGAGTCCATATCGAAATCAGTTGGTTACAATCGCTTGATTTAGCTATTATTGAAGCTGTTCAATCAAATATAACAACCAGCAAAACGGCAATTCTATCAACCTTAACAGAGATAGGTAACATTCGACTTGTCATTGGATTAACAATCATTCTAGTGCTTTTTCTTTTCTTCAAAAAATGGTATGCAACAGGACTATGGTTAGGTGGGACTATACTGTTTGGGGCAGCCATCCTTACAAAAATAATTAAAAAAGTAGTTGATCGGGAGCGACCGGATATTCTTCCGTTAATGGAAAAGACGACAGAAAGTTTTCCAAGCGGCCACGCCACCGCAGCAACTGTGTTTTATGGAATTATAGGATTGGCAATTATTCTTCTAATGAGAGGGCTGTGGAAACGAATAGTCATTGGCTTCATCACACTTGGTTTGATTGGATTTATTCTTGTCACCAGAATATATTTAGGGGTACATTATCCGACTGATGTTATTGCCGGTTTCCTATACGGAGCATCTGTGGTTTTTGTTTCTTTTGGGGTTTATTGTAAACTGAGCCTTTTATTACGGCATGTCCTGGAACGGTTTGGATTAGCAGATCAAAGCGAATTATTTAGTGAAGACAGTGTATTGGAACAGCGTTCTTAACGTCACCAGAAACCACTTTAGAGGTTTCAACATCTTATGATCAAATCTAGGTAGCTATATATGTAATATTTATAGATTATTACTTATTAATTACTATAACCTATCGTGTTTTTATATTTATCTAAACGAACCCATTTATTAGAAATGAGATTAGAAAATTGCGGCTAACTGCTTTTCACCTTTCCCTACATCTTAGAAAATAAAAAAATAGCTGAAGTAGATATCTTTACTTCAGCTATTCGTCGATCAAGGAAACCTAAAAATCCTGGTGGTCCGATTAAAAGGATGGATTACCACCAGAAGTCTCTTTTTCTATCTCGGTCGCCTCTGCGTTCGTCATGACGATCGTGTCTATCATGTCGGTCGTGTCGGTCTCTGTTCTCTTTGACTTGGATATCATCTGCACGAACAACCACTCTGTCGGCATTAATGAATACGTTATCCGCATCGATAAAGACATCGCGTTCGCGTCTTCTTCTCTCTTCAGACATACTAATCACCTCTTTTTCATAGGAGTAATATAGAATATGCGGAGGTGAAATAACGAGTATAGATAAACTTACTAAACCTACTTAAATATAATGAAGTCTCCTATGTCCAATTCAAGAATTAATAGGCAAGAGTTAGCATTCACTTCCAAAAGCAGACTTGTAATCTATTATTGTCGGGGTCATAAAAATCAAAGAATTGATTGTGACCATCACTTTGTATCCCAGTAACTCGTACACCCTTTCCCTCTAATTGGAGATACGTATCGTTAATATCCTTCGTATAAAAAATCGGGTAAATGGAATGATCTTTATTCGTCACCACTCCTTCTTCAATCGTTAAGGGAACCCCACTATTTCCGACGTTTAAAACACGGTACCCTTCCCCTTTAAACGAAACAGTAAATCCTAACTTCTCATACCAAGCGGTTGCTTCTTCGATATTACTTACAGTGAGACATATCGTGTCGATTCTTTCAAACACAACACAGCACTCCTATCCATTCAGATTTTTACCACTTATTACTTCCACATCACTGCGTATATTCCTTCTAACATTTCTTCGGTGGCGTTTTTCACGCACATTTTTGGGTTAAACTAACGTAAAGCTGGTTTTATAAGAAAGAAGGTAGATGTGATGGAGATTAGTGGCAAGGAACAAGCATATAAAATACAGTACGCATCACGCAATCTCTGGTCGGGAGTTTTATTCGGTCTTGGAATGGTTGCATTCTTGGATGAAGCACTATTTCACCAAATCCTCGGCTGGCATCATTTTTACGACAAATCGACGACAGAGATTGGACTGCTGTCAGACGGATTGTTTCACGCCTTTAGCTGGTTTGCGACAGTCGGATCTCTCTTTATGGTTGCTGACTTGCGCAGAAGGAATGGGTTTTGGTTGAAAAGATGGTATGGTGGTGTCCTTTTAGGTGCTGGGGGCTTTAATTTGTATGATGGGATTGTGCATCATAAAATTTTAAAGGTCCATCAGATTCGCTACGACACGGATAATCTTTTCCTCTATGATGTCGTTTGGAACAGTATCGCAGCAGTCATCCTTATCATCGGTATCATTGTTACTTTAAAAACTAGGCACATGTTGAAAAGGAGCAATTCTTAATGGCGCATCCACATCACGGAAATGACTTTCCACAAACCGCAGAAATCATTCTCTCGCTCCCTTTTATTCTCGGTATCGTCATCTACTTGTTCATGATGATATATACAAATAAACAAGGACGAAAATGGCCAATCTATCGAGCCTTTCTCTGGGTAAGTGGGTCGTTCCTTTCTCTCATTGCAGTTGCTGGTCCACTTGCAGAGTTATCACATACAGACTTTCGGGTACATATGATTGGTCATCTTCTGCTTGGCATGTTAGGTCCGCTCCTAATGGTACTTGGTGCACCGGTGACGCTGCTTCTACGGTCTCTGCCCGTAAGGCAAGCACGTAGGGTGACAAAACTGTTCCGAAGTAAAATTGCCGAGTTTCTAAGTCATCCACTTGTAACTTCCACATTGAATATAGGGGGTCTCTGGGTACTCTATACAACGAACCTTTACGTGATGATGCATGAGTATATGTGGCTGCATATCGTTGTCCATCTTCATGTTTTTTTAGCTGGCTATTTGTTTACAGTCTCGATGATTTACATCGATCCCATTCCACACCGCAGAAGCTTTTTTTCTCGTTCGATCATTTTAGTTCTTGCTCTGGCCGCGCACGGAATACTGTCCAAATATATTTATTATACCCCGCCGATTGGGGTCCCCCCATATGAAGCGGAGGTTGGCGGCATGATTATGTATTATGGTGGAGATGCAGTGGATCTTATCATTATTATTATCCTGTGCGCGCAATGGTACAAAGCGACAAAACCGCGAGTGCATCGCAAACAAAAGCTAGCTTCCATTTAACGTAAAATCTATGACTAAACAGCTATTTTTCCTAATTGTCTTTACTTTGTATCCATCTATGATAAAATAGAAAATAATTAAATAGAATTCCTTCGGGGTCGGGTGAAATTCCCAACCGGCGGTGATGAGATTTTTTTCTCTAAGCCCGTGACCCGGTGTCAGCTATCTGATACCGGTGGATTTTGGTGAGATTCCAAAGCCGACAGTAAAGTCTGGATGGGAGAAGGAAACGGATCAGTCCATATTTTTTAGGACTTTTATTTACGTATGCAAAAATCTCCCTATCGATTAGATAGGGAGATTTTTAATTGATGAGGAGACACGTCTCTATTTTCGTGTTTCTATACTCTTCATTGGCATAGCTGCAGATTCATCCATCCAACATTCTTCTCGACTGCTTACCCCGAAGCTAACCATATTCCATTTAATCATTTTTAAAAAAATAGAAAGGAGGCTATTCATGTTCACTGGTATAGTTGAAGAACTAGGGACCATTGAAAAAATTACGACGAAAGGAAATACGCTGGTCCTCATCATTCAAGGTGACATCATCATGAGCGATTTAAATTTGGGTGATAGTATCGCTGTGAATGGAGTTTGTCTAACCGTAACGGATTTCGGTAACCGTTCATTTATGGCAGATGTGATGCCTGAAACGTATAAAGATACTTCCCTTTCTCGTTTAAAACCTGGTTCGCAAGTAAACCTGGAACGGGCAATGGGAGCAGGCGGCCGATTTGGCGGGCATTTTGTTTCCGGCCATATCGATACCGTTGGAAAAATTGTTCGAAAAAAATCTAGTGAAAATGCCATCTATATTGATATTTCATTTCCACCAGAATATATCCATTACATCTTACCGAAAGGTTCTATCGCACTGGACGGTACCTCCTTGACCGTGTTCGGCATTCGAGAAGATATCGTTACTGTTTCTATTATCCCGCACACCGCAAAAGAAACGGTTCTCGGATTAAAAGATACAGGTGATATCGTTAATATAGAATTTGATATGATCGGAAAATATCTTTATTCTTTCCTAAGAAAATCAGAGCAAGCGGCAACACCAAAGGAAGATATTTCTACAGAGTTCCTACGTAAAAACGGCTTTATGTAATAGAAAGGATGGTTGTATGTTTGCCACTATCGAGGATGCAGTAAAAGAATTAAAATCTGGAAAAGTCATTATCGTTTGTGATGATGAGGATCGGGAAAATGAAGGGGATTTTATCGGCCTGGCTGATTACATCACACCAGAAACGATAAATTTTATGGCCAAAGAAGGTCGAGGTTTGATTTGTACTCCTATTGAGGAAAGTATTGCTAAAAAACTGAATCTCCATCCGATGGTAGAGAACAATACCGATAATCATGAAACTGCTTTTACAGTCAGTATCGACCACGTTCAAACGACAACTGGCATCAGTGCTTACGAGCGCTCCCTAACGATTCAAAAAATGTGTGAAATTGATTCTTCACCAGAAGATTTCAGAAGACCAGGACATATTTTTCCCCTCGTCGCGAAAAACGGTGGTGTGTTAGAAAGACCGGGACATACAGAAGCTGCGGTTGATTTAGCTAAACTCGCCGGAGCCAAACCGCTTGGAGTCATTGTAGAAATCATGAATGAAGATGGAACGATGGCCCGGGTAAATGATCTACAGCTCGTAGCTGAGAAATTTGATTTGAAAATGATTACTATTAAAGATCTCATTCATTATTTAAGCGTTCAAACTGAATGGGCCGTATCACATAACAGATAAAATGAGAAGAGGAGAAATATAAATGAAAAACATTATCGAAGGAAATTTAATTGGAACTGGACTTAAAGTAGCGATTGTAGCTGGACGATTTAATGAATTTATTACGGATAGATTGCTGAGCGGAGCAGAAGATGCACTCCGTAGACATGGGGTAAACGAAGAAGATATTACGATTGTATGGGTACCAGGTGCATTCGAAATTCCACTGGCAGCTAAAAAGTTGGCCGATAAAGGTAAATTCGATGCAGTCATCACGTTAGGTGCCGTCATTAGAGGAGCAACACCACATTTCGATTATGTAAGCAGTGAAGTGACAAAAGGTGTTGCTAACACTGGATTAGATAGCGATGTACCGGTCATATTTGGAGTTCTGACAACCGATTCCATTGAACAGGCAATCGAACGAGCTGGAACAAAAGCGGGCAACAAAGGATTTGAAGCAGCTGTTACAGCAATTGAAATGGGTAATCTTTATAGAAGCTTAAATGAGATTTAATCTATCTAAGAAGCAGGAATATCCTGCTTCTTATTTTATTGTGGACGTTTTTCATACGGATGAAGCTGACCTACAATGGACTCTTTGGAATCATTCTCGATACTCCTGATGACCCCTTTTGCTATCTCATTATGAGTCAACCACCGCGAATGATTATCCTCCAAAACAAAACCTAAATAAACTTTGTGATGTTCACAATTGGACGAGAGATGTAAAGGGTCATCCTGAAAATATCTTCTGCTGCCTTTTACTTGATACAACTTCCAAGTATTACTATGTTGCGAAATTATTTTATCCACCAACTCCAACGCTGGATAAGAAGGTATCCAGCTCACCACTAACGATATGGGGCCATCTTGTTCTATCGCATTTTTGATTGCCTCTTCCAAAGCATCATGATGGTTGTAATCCACCATGATGCTTCGGATTACCTCCGGATTTTCTGCTTGATTCTTCAAATCCAAATGCTTATTTTCACTCCTTCCGACAACCGAGGTGATGTATCCTTGCTCTGCCAGCCACAGTGAAACATCTTTCAGCATTCCTGTTCCGCCTATTACTAGAGCGTGCTTTTTAATCAATTCAAATTCTCCCCCAATTACATTGATAATAAATACTCCAACTAAAATCATCCGCCTTCAGGTGCCACAAGTTCGACCTTTATCCTATCCTGGTCTTCAAAATAAACGGCATAATGATTTTCCCCACCGGCAAAAGGATGCTTTTCAGGATAAAGAAGGTTAACACCTCTATTCCTTAACTTCTCAGTCATGTCATCCACATGCTGACGTGATTGCCCATGAAATGCGAGATGATTAAGTCCGACTCGGGAACGATGATACGGAACGTTTAAAAATCGTTCCTCTGCTTGAACAAAAACAATATATGTATCACCTAATTGCCAACTCCGTCCACTTCCCCATTCCTGAAATGGAGAATAGCCCAATTCTTCAAGAAACCAACCCCAAAATTCTACGGTCTTATGGAGGTCCGATACAAAAATTTCAATATGGTGAATGACCCCTTTTGACAAGAAAAATCCTCCTTTATCTATATTATCTGCCACATAGGAATCAGATGTCAAAGCTACGATTTACCCTCCCAATACTGTTCCATGAGTGAGCTGGACCAATGTGGCTGCCTGATTTCACCTCTTGGCAGGAATTCTTTCATCACTGGTTTTATATCGATAACCGGGGTTCCATCTATGGCATCTAATCCCCTAACGATTATTGCTCGATCCTTTAATTCCATCAACTCCACCATCGTCACACCTAATTTATTCGGTCTGTTTTTTCCTCTTTGAGCAAAAATCCCAACCTCCGGATAATCCTTTCTGTTCCTTGGATGCCTTGCCCCATACTCAATTTTTGAATCCGGTACCTTATCAAACAAAAAGATGATTTCCAGGTGAGAAAACGCTTCGATTCCTTTTAATGACGATGCAGGAATATCTTCACGTAATACAATGGTTGATAACACCGAGCCCCAATAGTCATCTGTAATACTTGTTCGCTGATTAGTTACATCAGCAATAGGTTCAATGGTATACATTGGTTTCGTCTCCCTCCTCTCGAGCTTCTTTCTTATTTACTGCTACATTGTCTATCTACCTATAAATTCAACAAAAAGTACCCTTCTCCTTCTTGAACCTCAAACCCGCTAAAAATAAAAAAGCCATAAACATTTTCGTTTATGGCTTTCCTTCCATTAATGTTCCAACAGTTCAATCGAATAAACACCACGTGATGTCGTCAAAAGAAAACGTGAACCGTCATATTCATAAAGGGCGTCGTCTTCCAGTGGTATTTCAAATTTATCCGATGGCAGGTCTTCAAAGTTGTTCTCCGTCGTTCCAATCTTCCCCGGACCATTCAAATGCAGAGCATAACGGGGTTCATAATCATCTTCATCATGATTTTCCTTTGCATATGAAACTTCGTCCAGATTGATTAATGTTTCGTCAAGGTCACTCATTTCATGTTTCACTACTTTTACCCTTTTCCCACTCCATTGCCGCAATAAATCATTAAATTCTTGTATCGATAAATATCGTTGCTGCTCCATAGTATCTCCTCCTGATTTTACGTTTTCCTTTTTTGGAGATAAACATGCATGAAATTGAGGGCTTAAAAAGGAATGAGAGGAAGAAACATACAGAATTTCAGCCTCATGTTAGCTATCTTATCGATACATTTTATTATAATACTCCGTCCATTTATCTACTCCAGTATCATAATAATGGAGCCATACTTCTACCCCATTATCATAAGCTTCCAGCCAGTTTTTCGATTGATTATCGTATCCATACATCCATATCGCACTGGAGCGGTCATAAAATAACATCCATAAATTCTCCGCTTTTTCCATTTCGCGTTCCTTTACAAGATAATCGATTTATTCCTCTGCTCGTTCAAACTCCAGTTCGGATTTATCCATGATTGAAAAACCATTTTCCTCAGCTAAATCCATCAACTCATTCGAGATTTCTTCAGCATTTTTCATGCCTTCCTGTTGCCATTCTTCCCAAGCTTCTTGTATCCGAGTATATTCATCATGCCAATATTGTTCTAAATCTTGCTGATTCCCTGCATACGTGAAAGTTCCATTACCCGCTTCTGCTACCTCCTCTAATAATTCTCTTGCTTCATCATCAACTTGGAAACCAATAATATTGATGATTGGCTCGATGCCTTTTTCAGTCAACGCTTTAGCAGCGGCCACTGGATCACCATCACATGTCTCGATCCCATCACTTACAACATAGACAATGGCACCGGAAGCAACTTCAGGAATATCTTTTTCCGCTTCTTCCAGCGCAAATCCAATCGGAGTCCAGCCTGCAGGGGTTACGGATTCTAATGACTTAGTAAAGTCCTCATGATTAACTTTGTCATTATAAATTACTTCAGTAGCTTCACAGGACATCTTTTTATCTTGTTCTGTTCCCGAGCCTTCATGGCCATACACACGTAATGAAATCGTACTGTCTTCAGGCAGTGTATCAACGAAGTCTGTGATAGCTTCCTTTGCAGCGTCCATTCTCGTTTTCCCACCATTGTCTGCATTCATACTGCCACTAGCATCCAGTAAAATGGCAAAATGGCTGGAGGAAATCTTCTGTTCTGGTCCGTCCACGTCTTCGTCTCGACTTTCAACTTGAACATCAACTGTCGGGTCAAATTTGACGAAAACTTCCACTTCTTCATGATAATCTTCACGAATCAATTGTAAAATCGCCGACTCCAATACTTCCTCACTGCTATCCATCGGCAGTTCATCCAACAACAATTTAATCTCCTCAAAATCATAATCATCTCCACTGAACATACCTTCTTTCAGCACGAGATCCTGCTCCAGTTCCTCCAATTCCCGTGGGAGATCTTCTAACTGATAAGCTTCGACTTCCTCCTCCCACCAAGCCTTTTGTTCATCTTCCGTTGACTCTTCGGTATTGGTGTCATCCTCTACCGATTCCTCAACTGGGGAAATTTCCTCCTCATCTTCTGCAGAGGCTTCCTCGTCTTCACTGCAACCTGAAATAAACAACATAGTAATCAACAAAAATAGTCCAAACTTCTTCAATTCGACACCTCTTCTTTGATTTACAATTTGTATAAATCATATAAAAGTGAAGATATTTTTCTAGAGGTTTAATACCTATAAAACGCCTATAAAATACGACAACAAGGGCCTTTCGCCTCAGTATTATCGACGGAGTTTAAATATTTGTATTTAATTGGCAAATAAGAAATTAATTATTTTTACCACGAACCACGGATTCTTTGGTAATATAGTATAGTTAGGAAAATTAGAATCAATTGCAAGGGAGTTTTACTTTTTGATCATTACCGAAATCATGACAAAAGACGAATTACTGAAATTGCAAAATCTGCTCCAGGAATCTAAAGAAGATGCTGTACTTTTCGTTGAAGATAAAATACAACTACGATCGAAGAAGAAAAGGATTCAAAAGAAATTCCGCAAAAAAATAATCACTCAACTTTCTTCTATGGAGCAAGCCGTACATACAGATGAAGAAGTAATTGCTGAGCAGCCAGAAGTGGATGTCAGCGGTCTCCCTGTTACCTTCCTATTAGGTTTAGGCAAAGAATATTTTGCTGATTTGGATATCGTCAAGTATTACTATACGAAATCCCAAGAAGCATACTATAAAAACAAGGAACTATTGATTGAAACAATCAATAAAGCAATCCAAGAGGAAACTTCTTCTGTACGGAAAGAAATTATCACGAAAGTTGAAGAAAAGAAAAAGTAACAATTTGAGGTGTATGCTGCCTCAAATTGTTATTTTTTTGCCTTGAGGGCGTTACTAATAAAATTAAAATAATAACAAAAGCTATGGACGAATGATTTGATATGAAGGAAGTGCTTCTATGAAAAGGCGTTTGTTTATCATAGCAATTATACTTTGTACCACCCTAGCTCCACTCATCATAAGTGCTCACGTAAAATGGTTTACAGAAGAGCCGGCGGTAAAAGAAGATATCACAACAATCTTATCACCATTCTTTATTTCATTCGCTTTGCTTGTCGCCATTGTTTTAGCTGCAATTCCTCAAATACTTCCTCGAATTCCGGTACTTCAAAAGGTGCTTTGATCCCCCAAAGAGATGCACTCTTGAAGCCAAACTTCGGATAATATTCGGGATGCCCCAAAACGATAACTGAAAAATATCCAAGTTCTTTCGCTTTTCTTAACGCCTCGGAAATCAGAAGGCCACCGATTCCTTTATTTTGCTTCTCTGGCAAAACGGATACCGGAGCAAGAGCAAGTGATTCCACCGTTTTTCCGTCATTTTTTCTAATTTGTATTTTCGACAAAAGGATATGCCCGACTAACTTATTGGTTTCCGGCTCTGTTGCCACAATGGAAAGCTCTGGTAAGAAGCCTTCCGAATTTCTAATTCGGGAAACTAACAGATGTTCATTTTTATCACTAAACTCCGCATTGGCAAAAGCTTGCTCCACAACCTGTTCAGTTGCATTATAATCATTTGGAGTTTCTTGCCTGATGTTAACGTTCATAAAATCAACCCTCTTTCATCCAAGAAAATCTTTCAAGGCAGCAAACTGCTCCCTGGCATCATTCTGGCCTAACTCGTAAAGTTCCTCTAACCTTTCCCTATTACGTTCCATCCTCCCGACGGGCAAAGAAACACTTGGTCTTAGTACAAATACATTACCGGCCTTTTCCTGCTCATTTATGTATTCTACTGTCGCGTTATAATGTTTATATCGCTCGCGTAATAACTCACTAATTTTTGGATGGCGTTTATATTTCAATACTGATGACAATTTGCTTGGACGTTTAAAATAACCTTCAGGCTTCGTGAGGATAACCACATTTTTTTGGTAGCCATCCCCTTCCGCTTTTTTTACAGGTATTGGATCTACGATGCCACCATCCAACAAATGCTTGCCCTTATACTCTACACTCGATGACACAAACGGTAAGGAACTGGAAGCACGAAGGAGCTTGACGAGATCATCTCCCTGTTGCGATTTATCAAAGTATACAGGCTCCCCTGTTTCACAATCTGTCGTAACAATGACGAACTCCTCCGGGCTCTCCCGAAATGCCTCCATATCAAACGGTACAAGCTTATTGGGGATTTCATCAAAAATAAAATCCATGCCGAAGATTTCCCGTTTCTTAATAAAATTTGAAAATGAGATATAGCGTTTATCATCTATGTATCCGAGATTCACTTTTTTATTTCTGCCTTTTTGCCTTGATAGATAGGATGCGCCCATACAAGCTCCAGCTGAAACTCCAATGATATAAGGAAAATATAAATCCTGCTCCATAAAATATTCAAGAACACCAGCTGTATATAATCCGCGCATTCCTCCGCCTTCAAGCACTAGTCCTGCATTAACCATCGACCATTTCCTCTCTTTTTTTGCATTCATTTCCATAATTGAATATCATTATTCTAACAAAGCTGCTTCGGATTTAAAAATTTATGGATTACATCGACTCGAGAGGATTAATTCATGTATGATTAAAATAAAGCGAATTTATGATGAACCGGCCGAGACAGATGGAATGCGTATATTGGTAGACCGACTCTGGCCGCGGGGGATATCAAAAGAGGAAGCAAAGCTCGACCATTGGCTAAAAGAAATCGGCCCAACAAACGAACTGCGAAAGTCTTTTCATCATGATGAACTGAGTTTTACAGCATTTAAAGAAAAGTATCTTCAAGAATTGACCTCAGGGAAACAAAAAGAAGCACTCGAGGAATTAAAAAGTATCTATAACTCCGAGGAGAAAGTTACACTTTTATTTGCCGCGAAAAATGAGGAAAATAATCAGGCCAGGATATTGAAAGAATTGATTGAGCATGATAATGAAAATATTTCAGATTCCTAAAGTAAATTACAAGATCAAAGGAGAATGCATGTATGAATGAATACGGTACACTACAAAAGAAAGATGGGCGTTATTCTTTACGATTTGAACGGTTTTTCCCGCTGCAACGAGAAGATGTCTTCCGCGTAATAACAGACCCTGAAGCCTTCAAGCAATGGTATCCTTTTGCCACTGGAGATATGGATGTGAAACTTGGCGGAAAAATAGCTTTCGACAATGGAGAAGGATCGACATATGAAGGGATTATCACTGAATTAGATCCACCCCATGAATTCGGCTTTGATGAGGTGGGTGACTTAGTAAACATAACCTTACAGGAAGAGAATGAGGGCAGCCGATTGATTTTCATCCATACTTTCGATGATGATTCTTGGGCGGTGCAAACTGCTGCAGGTTGGCACCGTTGTCTCGGTGCACTGAGTCAAATCGTTAATGGGGAAAAAGTGGAATGGAAAGATAATGCAGCTGCGTTACGAGAAATATATAGTAAAGCCTTTGATAAGGAATAATAATGTCACTAGCTAAAGGGTGCTTTCAACAGGAGGAGCACCCTTCGTTTTATCTCTATCACGTGATATCACCCCCTCTTCCACACTTTTCGATAATCGATCCTTCCATTACTATCAAGGGTCATATTTACAAAAAGGTGATCATTAGATTCATAAACGATATGTGAGCGATGGGTCAAAAAACGAATCACATGATGATCTGTCAAATAGTCCTCGATTTTCTTGTAGTACATCATGCGCTCCCCGTCATCGTCCGTTCCCTTGATATTCTCCAGCTGTTCCAATACGAATTGTTGCATATCTGGCACTAAACAATTAAATATCGGAATCCGTTTCGATGTTAAAGTAGATATTAAGGAAAGTAACCGGTCTTCTCCGAGTGCAACACCGGATACGATTAAATCATATCGTTCAAGCACTCGCCTGTCCTTAAGATCATTCACATGTACGGCTTCAACTTTAGCTTGAATGCCGTTTTGATTCAGCTGTTGTTTTAATATTTCAGCTTCCCGGAGATGATTTACCCCTTCACGGATTTGTTGTGCGGCAATCCTTATTTCCCCTGCAAACCTCACCTTACCAAAATCAAGAGAAGGTTGTCGCTTCCCATTTCTCTCCGTCAAAAAACTATCCGCAACCCTCTCCACAGGTAGGCAAAATTCTTCTGGTCGGATGATTCTATATATTTTTTCTCGCAAACTCTCCTTCTGAAAGTGGCCAGATTTCCGGCAATTAAACATAATAAAATCTGCGCCCTCCTCTATCCTCTCTACCGCTTTCCACGAGGCATCGGGAGGACTTAATAAAACCGGGACAGAAACATCCGATGGAAAAGGAGTTTTTATAATTTCAATACGATCCAACCAAGGTCGGTACCCGTAGTAATCCTTGAAAACTTCCAATATGATCATTTCATCGTCATGCCGAACCAATTGATATGGCCCACAACCGATAGGGAAATCCTGAAAATTGGATGAATCAATAATATCCATCGGAATGATGGATGCTTTTAAACTAGCCAAATATCGCGGAAACAAATAATTGATTTCTTGCAGTTGAAATTCCACGACATATTTTGATTGACATAGAATTTGATCGATGGTTTGCAACGGCGCTTCTATCGGCATCATACGAGTAAGGCTAGCCTTCACATCTTCACTCGTCAATTCTTTACCATGATGGAACAGGACACCTTTTCGCAAATAAAAGGTCCAGGTTTTTCCATCCTCACTTTCAAAATGATGGGCAATCTGCGGAACAACCTGTCTCGTTTCAGCATCAAAGTCTACCAAACGGTCAAAGATTTGCTTCACCATATGGGCATCATGCCTGGAAATCGCATGGAGCGGATCCATCACCAGCCTTGTTTCATAGAATGGATAGCGCAATATATCGAGATCCTCTTCACTCTTATTGATGCTGGCTATATAACTTGTCATCCATTCCTGAAATTGGAGCTGAATTCTTCCTTCCATTTTTTCCAGCATCGCAAATCCTTCTTTATACTGTCCCTTCCGGATATACTGCTTCGCCTCTTCCAATTCAAGTTCATCTAAAGAGTAGTTTAATACGATGCTTGGCTTCTTTCCCCTTCCTCGTTGAATAGACCATGTGATATAGCCTTCGTTATCCAGATAACGAACAACCGTCTTGACATGACGCTCTGAACAATCCAATATCTCTGCAAGATCCTTAATTGTAGTCTCATATGTTTTATGTATGGTAAAAAATTTGTTCATTCTTTTTAAATGATTACTATATTTCATATTTACCTCCAAAAAGGTGAACTGCTAATCTTCATAAAATTCACTTTATGTTCCTCTTTTTCTATCATACACTTTGATTAGAAACAGAACAATCAACGTTCGGGGTGAGGATATGGAAAATAGAGAAGTTCATGAAGAAACACAGACACTATGGAAAAATAAAAATTTCCTATTAATCTGGGGAGGTAATGTCGTCTCCAGCTTAGGTTTTCAAATTTATAGTATTGCAATTCCGTTATTAATCTACAGTATGAGCCAATCCGCCATAGCGATGAGTGCTATGCGAGCAATTGAATTTCTACCGAATATTTTTATAGGTATGATTGCCGGAGTGCTTGTCGACCGATTCAATCGGAAAAAAATGATGCAATGGACGAGTTTTATCCAATTTGCCTGTGTGCTCGGCATTGTACTGTTGCTCCTTGTCAGTCAGCTTGAACTTTGGCATTTGTACATCTTAGGCTTTATCCTTTCCTGTGCAGGCTACACTTTTGGAAATGCGAGCCACTCGATTATCCCGCAGATTGTGGAAAAAGAGCAGCTTACATCAGCTAATGCCAAGCTGACCTTTATGAGCACCATCGTTCAAACAGCTGGACCAGGAATGGCCGGAGCATTCCTTGCTGCTTTTTCTTTTACGTCGACATTCGCCCTGTATTTATTTTGCCTGCTTATTTTATTGCTGTGCATCCGTTCCATTAAATTGCCTTCTGCTGCAAAAGAAACGAGCAGACAAACCGGTATTTGGACAGAAATGAAAGAGGGGCTGGTAGAATTATTCCAGAATAAAACATTACTCACTCCGACGATTACAGTCTTATTTGTCAATTTTGCTGCGAGTCTTGTCATTGGCGTCCTCGTTTTTTACGTCACCGATCAACTCGGGGCGACCGAGGCAGAAGTCGGACTGATGTTTACGATTTCTGCTGCAGGAGGACTGATTGGGGCGGCTTTCATCAGCCAAATCCGGAAAAAGTTCGGTAGAGGAAATATTTATACCTTTTGCTTGTTGATTGATGTGATTGGCATCACGAGCTTAATCTTTGCGCCAACATGGTGGACAATCGGAATTGCCCTTGGCATCCGTACATTTTCCACCACATTATCTAACATTGTTTATTTTACAATCCGGCAAGAATTCACGCCGAATCATTTGCTTGGCAGAGTAGCAGGGACTTCTTCCATGCTTATGAAGTTAACCCTTCCACTCGGGTTATTAATTGCAGGCCTCTGGGCCGAGTGGTTGCCAATTCCTATTTTATTTGCCATCTCATCGTGCATCTTGTTCATATTGTTTATTCGCCTTTTTTTCCACCCGTTTCGTAAGCTCGTATAAAAAATCGGGTTAGGAGGAGTCACCTTCTAACCCGATGAATGTTAAACTTGAGCATAAAACATGTGAGATTGAGCATTTTTGCTGTGAACTTGAGCATTTATTTGTAAATCTGAGCATTTTCACCATCGACTTGAGCATTTCAACTCAACATCCCGCATCACTGCTTCCGATGCTTTTCCCAAAACTCCATCATCTCTTCTTTACTGATTTCCCGATGTACTTCATGCAGCATCCAAACATAACCAAATGGATCGGTAAAAATTGCATTCGAAAGCCCCATCTCAGGTATTTCAGTGACGGCTTGTATTTCCGTACATCCCGCTTCCATTGCCTGTTTGTATGTATCCTTAATGTTAGGGACTGTTACATTTACCCAACTCGTTTTCGAATCTTCCGGCTTTGGAGCAATCAAATGAAATTGCGGATTTTCATCCAAAAGATGAAAACGAACACCATATAAAGTAAAGATGACTTCATTTTCACCACGCGAAAAGTCAGTTACTTCTTCACGTTCAATATCAAAAATCCTCTCATACAATTCCAGAGCCTTAATACTATCCGGCACCACCATATCCAGTTCTACTCCGACCATTAAGAGTCACTCCTTTGTAAATTAATCGATTTCCATATTAAACTTCATAACATCTCTGATGACAGCTTCCCTCTCTACTCCTCGATTTATTCCTATGAACATTAGAATTTTTCCCGTTCATACAGCATACGTTTGTAATAAGGACAAGCATCATGCTCATTCATCCTAGTAACTATAATCAAAGGAGAGGAATTTAATATGAGGTACAAAAATCCGAACACGGAAGGTGCAGTCGTTCATTTCAAGGTTCGGTATGATAACTATATTGGAGGCGAATATCGTCAGCCGGTTAAAGGGATGTATTTCGAAAATGTCAGTCCGGTAACAGGAGAAGCGTTCTGTGAAATTGCACGGTCGACGAAGGAAGATGTGGACCTGGCTGTTCAAGCAGCGACGGAAGCAAAAGATACTTGGGGCAAAACGTCGGTTGCCGAACGGGCAAATATATTAAATGAGATCGCCAGGCGCATGGAAGAAAATATGGAGAAGCTCGCTGTTGCAGAGAGTTGGGATAATGGAAAAGCGGTCCGGGAACCGTTAGCAGCAGACTTGCCTTTAGCAATTGATCATTTCCGTTATTTTGCAAGTGCGATTCGTGCGCAAGAAGGCGGCATCAGCCAAATCGACAATGATACGGTAGCTTATCACTTCCATGAGCCGCTTGGAGTTGTTGGACAAATCATTCCTTGGAACTTCCCACTCTTGATGGCAACTTGGAAGCTGGCTCCGGCACTTGCTACTGGAAACTGTGTCGTATTAAAACCAGCGGAACAAACACCTGCATCAATTCATGTTCTGCTTGAGTTGATTCATGACCTATTACCACCGGGAGTACTCAACGTAGTAAATGGCTTTGGACTCGAAGCAGGAAAACCGCTTGCCACACATCCTGGCATTCAAAAGGTCGCTTTCACTGGTGAAACGACTACTGGCCGACTCATCATGCAATATGCGTCAGAGAATATCATTCCAGTAACTTTAGAACTCGGCGGAAAATCTCCGAATATCTTTTTTGAAGATGTGTTCGATCAGGATGACGGATTCCTCGATAAAGCGGTGGAAGGATTTACAATGTTCGCGTTAAACCAAGGAGAAGTTTGTACTTGTCCTTCCCGCGCTTTGATTCATGAATCGATTTATGATGAATTTATGGACCGAGCCCTTGCACGCGTGAAAGAAATTAAGATCGGTCATCCACTTGATACTACAACAATGATGGGTGCTCAAGCCTCTACGGAGCAAATGGAAAAAATCACTTCCTACCTCGATATCGGAAAACAAGAAGGCGCGGAAGTTCTTCATGGCGGCAATGTGAATCGTCTCGAAGGAGAACTTTCAAACGGTTATTATGTAGAGCCGACTATCTTCAAAGGAAACAATAAAATGCGGATTTTCCAAGAAGAAATTTTCGGTCCCGTAGTTTCCGTAACAACATTCAAAGATAAAGAAGAAGCACTGGAGATTGCGAACGACACACTGTATGGACTAGGTGCCGGGGTTTGGACACGTAATATTAATACGGCATACCGTTTCGGACGTGAGATTCAAGCTGGACGTGTCTGGACGAACACGTATCATCAATACCCTGCCCACGCAGCATTCGGAGGCTATAAAAAGTCAGGAATCGGTCGGGAAAACCATGCAATGATGCTCTCCCACTACCAGCAAACAAAGAACTTGCTGATCAGCTATAGTGAAGGGCCTGCTGGATTGTTCTAATAGAAGGAAAGGAGCTAATTCAACGAAAGATTAGCTCCTTTTTTGCATAGGTTACTAGCAAGGAGGGATTGCGATGGTTGAACGTGTGATTGCAACAGATACCGCATTGCAGTTAATCGATAAGCTGAAATATATCCATGGGCCACTCATGTTTCATCAATCTGGCGGCTGTTGTGATGGAAGCTCGCCGATGTGTTATCCACGTGATGAATTCCGTACCGGAGAATCAGATGTTTTACTCGGTAAAATTGGCGACACACCCTTTTACATGTCAAAAGACCAATATGAATACTGGAAACATACTCAATTGATCATTGATGTCGTCGATGGCAGAGGCGGTATGTTTTCCTTGGAAGGTCCTGAAGGGAAGCGTTTTTTAACACGCTCAAGGGTATTTACGGAGGAAGAAAGAAAAGAGTTAGCTCTCTAATATTCTATAAGAACCTGTATCCGGGCCCTTAACCCAAGAGGACCCTGCTAATTTATAATAACTTCCTTATGAAAGTTATGAGCAGCCCAGTTTCCTTCCATTTCAAATAATTCATAGACTGTTTCCTGGTCCTGTGGTGGTTCATTCACCCATTCCAGTAGCCTCCTGACAACAGATGTTTTCTCAGGGAAATACTTTATAAAGACTTCCGCCTGTTCAGCAAGGCGTGTCGTCCATATTTGCGAGCGTACCATCACCATGGAATAATAGGTTCGAATCAGTTTACGGGAAAAGTTTTGCACAACTGTATGCCACTCTTTCTCAGAAGCCTTATTTAACTTTTCCAGCGTTCTAGCAAGCATGTCACCAATATCTCCGTTAAAACTAATTGCGATTTCAGCTGATAATTTATACGGACCAAATTGCTCCCCTACGTCTTCACCGAATACACAAACAGATATTTCCTTGATAAAGGCATTTTCATAATAATTCTTAGGATCCATGATATCTTGATAATTCGCAACTGCTATTCCGACATCACGAACCAAGGATTCATATTGGGCAGATAACCCTTGAGCAAGCTCCTTTAACACAGACTTCTCTCTCGAACTTAGTTCACCATGAAACATCGCGATGACATCCAAGTCCGATTTAGAAATTACCGCATCTCCTCTGGGCACACTTCCGTACACATAAACACTGTGAAGCTGATATTGAAATAACACTCGAAGACGTTCAACAGAATCCCTAATGCAAGGCAGGAAAACAGGATTTATCTTCTCCACACTTACATCACTTATAATATATCCTTGATTGTCAAGACCATACCCAGCTTTTAACCTTGTCATTGTGAATGACTCCCCTCTTCCGTACAGATCATAACCCTACATATTCCAAATAATTCCCATACCCTTTGACGATCGACAATCCATCCTGTACCAATCCATTCCAAATTTCCGCATCCAAAGCAAATGGACCGGTCGCCTGCAGTTCAGCAATTCGTCTTTCAGAGATGACAGTTTCATAATATGTTTCCTCTAATCTCACGATAAAATGATAATCTGCCAATTTCATAATGTTCACCGCATAGTTTCCGTCCCATTCCAGAAGTTGCCGCTCTATTCCCTCACCAACAAATAGCAGGAAGTCTTCACTCTCATAATTTTTGGCAATCATTCCTCTAATCCATCCACTCGTATTCATCTTATTCTATTCCTCCTTTAATTTTCCTGGAGGATAACAAAAAGAACGCCCTTTGCTGCATACGGAGTGCAACAAAGGGCGAAAGTTTTCCGTTCCTCTTGTTATCATCCAAAGCAGTTTCGCTTTGCTGGGTGGAGCACCTTACTTGTTCGAGCAGGTTGCTGTGAAGTCATCGAGCCAGTTCTCTCATTCACTCTTGATAACTGATTAAGTTGTAATTATGTTTTATCACAAGATTCACAGTTTGTAAAGTTCTTGAATAACACGATTCATTCGAAATAAAATGATTTCAATCACGAATTTCATCTCTTAACCTGTTATAATAAGTATAACTTTTATATGAATTTATCAATCTGAATTCGAAAGGTGAGCTGCTATTTAGATGGGCACAATGAACGTAATTGCAAAACGTATTATAATTGGAATACTTATCGTTATTGGTATACTTATTACATATTTTTATTTCTCACAAATCTCCCCGATTCTGCTGGCATTTTTACTCGCTTTGATTTTTGAGCCATTTGTCCGTTTTCTGATGAAGCGATTTAAATGGCAAAAACGAATATTACCCGTACTCATCACCTTTCTTTCCTTTTTAGTTCTTAGCGGACTGTTGATTTATTTTACTGTCGTCGTTGTATTTGATATTCTCTACAGCTGGGCATTTCAGATTCCTAGCTATGCGGTGGAAATACAGAAATTCATCGAAACAAATATTGAAAGCTTCTATCTCTTTCTCCAGGAAGTACCGATGGCGGATGTGATCATTGAAGAATTGGAGGCTCTGTCTTCTGACTTCATGCAGACTGCTTTAAGTATCACCACCTCTATTATTACTGGGATTGGCTCCTTTGTACAAAGTATGGTGTCTGCGATTCCAAATTTGATTTTTGTATCGCTTTTCTTCTTGATTGCTCTTTTTTTATTCAGCTTGGAATTACCAAGAGTGAAGAAAATCTTCTGGAGTTGGTTCAGCTCTGATCTATCCAAAAAGCTTCAAGTCGTTTCTAAGCGGATGGGTGAAGTGTTTCTCGGGTACTGGAAAGCACAGTTCATTTTGAGTGTCGGTGTATTCATTTTATGTTATATCAGCCTCAAATTTATCGCACCTGGATCCGCCTTGATCATGTCGATAGTTATTTGGGTGGTCGACATCATTCCGCTCTATGTCGGTCCAGCTTTGGTCCTTGTACCATGGGGAATATTTGCAATGATTCTCGGAAATACATTTACAGGAATCCAGCTTCTCGTGCTGACGGTTGTATTACTTGTTCTGCGCCGGATCATTGAACCGAAAGTATTGGGTGACTCTATTGGGTTAGCTGCCCTTCCAACGGTTTTATCGATGTATTTTGGATATGTATTCGGAGGCATACTCGGGTTGATTTTCGGGCCATTCGTCTATATCGCATTTCAAACAGCAAAAGAAGCTGGTCTGTTCAAACTTACTGCTAAAGCGGATCAATCAGGCATAAAACCTGATTAATCCGCTCTTTTACTTTCGATATACATCTACTTTATTGGAATCAACAGAAATTCGATACTGATTGGAAGTGGTAATCTCCAATGGGTAAACCGCAGATATTTTATCTGAGAAGAACCATTGCCTTCCAGGTTTATTGAGGATGATAAAAATCCCCTTAGATTTCTCTCCCATAAAGTTAAGCGATGTGATGCTGATTGGTTTATCATCCCGTTCATGGATACCAATTTCAATCAATCTATTTCCAACAGTTACAACATCCTCAACTGTAAGGCCAATTTCACTAATATTTAGTACATCTTCTACAGAGAATGGCCCTTCTCCCCTTTCCGAGATAGAATGTCTGGAGATAAACTCTACTACATTACCAGCAGGATCATAAAAATAGAATGCATGGGCATCAGAGTAGGAGAAATAAACTTCATCTTCCCCCTCATTTTCGTTCAATGGCACTCTTTCTTTAACCCATGATTTAGCTTCTTCGAATTTATTTGCAAAAATGTTAAAAGCAAAATGATAATACGGATCACCTTTTACATTTTCTGTTGTGAATTCCAACTCACTAGAGCCTGCTTGGATACGAAATCTATTTTCATCTTCCATTACTAGCGGAAATCCGAAAGTATCTACATAAAATTCTTTCATTTCCCTAATGCTTTTAGTTTGAAGAGTCAATCGTTCTATTTCCATGACAAACCCACCCCTTATCCATCCATACTTTGTATCATCAATGCTTTAACGATTCTTTCTCAACTGCATTCCCTCAATCAAACGAAATAGTTGATTAGTAGTAAACTCTAGGTTTCGATAAGTTGTATCAAAGTCCATCGCCTCATCCAGAGACAAAGGAGCATGTAAGATAGAAAAACAGGCTGTCATCCCTTGTTCATTCAATTGGAAGTTTTCATGATTCACACCGCCAGCGAGGGCAATCACTGGTACACCATGCTTTTTAGCTAGCGCTGCAATGCCGAGTGGAGCTTTTCCCATTGATGTCTGTCCATCCAACATCCCTTCCCCGGTTATCACTATATCCACCTCTTTTACATACGTTTCCATAGCCGTAAATTCCAACACGAGCTCTATTCCGGATTCTAAGCTTGCTTGTAAAAATCCTGCAAATGCTGCACCAAGACCTCCAGCTGCACCTGCTCCTTCAATAGCATGAATATCTATTTCCAAAACATCTTGCACAATATCCGCGAAATGCCGAAGACCTTCATCTAACTGCTCGACCATTTCTTGGGAGGCACCTTTTTGTGGGCCGTACACGTGGGCCGCTCCATTTTCACCGTAGAGATGATTATTCACATCACAGGCTACTTGAAATTGGCACTTATTTAATAATGGATGAACGTTGTCTGTACGAATATGTTCGATCTTTTTCAGCGCCTCTCCTCCTGAGGTCACTTCTAGTAACTGTTCATCCAGAAACTGAAAACCTAACGCTTGCAGCATACCTACACCAGCATCGTTCGTGGAACTGCCACCTAAACCAATGATAAATTTCCGGCAACCTTTTTCCATCGCATCAACTATGAGCTCGCCGACTCCATATGTTGTTGTTTTTAATGGATTTCTTCGCTCAGTTGGTACGAGCGGAAGTCCACAAGCTTCAGCTACCTCTATCATAGCGGTCTTCCCATCCCCAGAAATTCCATATGAAGCGATGACCTTTTCTGTCAATGGCCCTTGTACTTCCTTTTTCACCCATCTACCGTTCGAAGCTTCAATAAGTGCTTCCACCGTCCCTTCCCCACCATCTCCGAGAGGAATTCGATTAATCTCTGCTTCTGGATATACATCATAAATACCTGAAGCTATAGCTTCACTCGCTTTTTTAGAAGTAATGCTGCCCTTGAAAGAATCAATAGCTATCAACACCTTCATATTCTGCCTCCTAACATAGACTATATATTAAAACTGCTCTCAACTCATTCAGCTCCCTATCTGATTTGAATATATACTGGATGAGCCGAACCTTCAAATCAAATTAGCTAGATAACTCTCTATATATCATTACTATCGCTCTAATAGGCAGACCTAAATAGGCAGAATGGCCCCTAGGAAAATAATGGATAGTATAGTTAAATCATAAGAAAGGGAGGGAGAAGTTTGATAGAAACATTATTTAATTATGGGATTCTTTTCGGAGTTGTCATATTTTTTGTGATCATTGTCTCCTTGGTGAGCCGTTCTCGTATACTTTCTTCTCTATTCAAGTTTTTAGGTAAGCTGTTGTTGGTACTGTTGCAGGTTGCTATGCTTGCTGTATTTACTGTCATCATCAGCTTGCTCGTCGGGTTGATCATCTTCATTCACCCGTTGGTATTAGGAGAGCCGCAATTTTTTGCGAATGGAGAAGCGGTTCATCTTCTGGCACCTGAACCTGATGGTTATGGTCTGATGCAATTTGCTTTTACTTATGGAATCATGTACATTATCTTATATTTTATCGCTTTACGATTCCTTGCCAAGACAGGAGTCACAAAATTCTTCTATAGCATCGCAAGGAAAATCCGGATGATTTTCCCTTACCGGCGGAGCCACAAATACTTGGAAACAAAACTTGTCGGTACAGCATGCCAGTTGCTCACTACCAGCTGCTTGATCCTATTATATCCACTGGTTATTGCTACCCTGTTTCCGCATCTTGAATTGACGATGACAGGTAATGTCGCCATCTTTATTTGTCTATTCATCTTTTCTATGGTTCCACTGCCTGGTTATGCAGATACAAGAGAAGAGAAACAACGACCGTATTTACGGACGGGAACGATGAGAAATAGAATCTAGCACTATGCATGAAAAGCAGATCAATCCTTTAGATCGATCTGCTTTTCTTCATTCCTGATTACCTATATACCACTTTAAACCGTTCACAGACAATCAACATATCCTCTTCAAATTCTCTTTTTATTCCCTTCAATTCACGTGCAAAAAAATCTTCATGGACCTTCCTCCAATAAGCAAGTGAACGGTCCCCCTCACCCTCCAGATAAGCATGTTCTGCCGAGACTTCATGAAATGGGATCAACTCTATTGATGTCGTTTCGATCATGCCAACCGCTTGTTCCTTACCATTAAGAATCACATTGTGTAATCCCACGTAAGGCAACTCCTCGTTTTCCAATTCGTACAGTAAATGCAATGATGATGTTGCTGTTTTTGTTCCGTCAAAGACCAACTCTGCAAGCTCATCCGCCGATTCTTTAGAATCACCAAATGCCCACGCATCATATGTTTCAGGTGCAGCTGGATTTGTCTTACAGAACTCATTCCACATGTTTATGACCGATTGATTTTTCATATTCATCTACCTTTCTATGCTTTCGACTAATGTTTCCCATTTCTTTTCCAAAGCTTCTTTTTCACTATACATCTCTTGTAATATCTCAACATCCTCAATCTCTAACAGTTTGTCATCCAGTTCATTTATTTTCTTCTCTAAAGCATCTAGTTCTTCCTCTACTTTAAGTCCCGAATCTTTTTGCAACGATGAATTTCGCTGTCTTGGAGCCTGTTTCTTTTCACTGGCACCCAATTCGATTCGATGCTGTCTCTGCTCTTACATCTTCTCCCTTGCCCATGTATAACTGCCGTCGAAATGATACATTTTCCTATCTTCAAGCCAATAGATCTTCTCAAATAATTTATTCAAGAAATAACGGTCATGAGAGACAGCTAGAATCGTACCATTATAATCCTCCAGCGCTTCTTCCAATACTTCCCGTGAGTCGATATCCAAGTGGTTTGTCGGTTCATCTAAAATCAATAGATTCACATCCTGGTGCATAAGCTGCGCCAATCTTAGCCGCATACGTTCACCACCACTTAAGCCGGAAACTTTTTGAAAAACTGTATGACCATAAAACATGAACTTGGCCAGTATCCCCCTTGCCTCACCTTCAGTCACCTTCACCTTATCCCGGAATGCATCCAATACTGTTTCATCGGCGGCCTCTTGGAAAACATGCTGTGACAAATATCCGATTTTAACATTACTACCGACACGAACCTCGCCCTCGTCAGCCGTCATTTCTCCTAATATCATTTTCAGTATTGTAGATTTTCCTGTACCATTCTGACCGATGATTGCTGCTCGATTTTGATAAACAAGATGCATCGACACATCCTGGAATAATTGCTTATCCCCAAATCTTTTACAGACGTTCCGCAATTGGATGACGTCCTTCCCGCTTCGATCAGAGGCCTCCATTTCCAAGTCCATTTTCTTCCGTTGCATTACTGGGCGATTCAATTTCTCCATTCTTTCTAGCGCTCTTTCCATATTACGCGCCCTTCGATGTAGATCAGCATTCGGTGGATTTGCCCGGTTAGCCCAGTCCCGAAGCCGCTTGATCGCTTCTTTCACCTTCTTGATTTTCTTCTGTTGCTCCTCATAATCTTGGAAAGCCTTTAATAACCTTTTCTCTTTTTCTTCCACAAATCCAGAAAAATTGGTGTGGTACGTCATCAGCTCCCCATCCTCTAAATCAAGTATTTTATCGACCACTTCATCAAGGAAATAGCGGTCATGTGAAATGACGAGGACAGTTCCTTTATAATTCTTTAAAAATTCTTCGAGCCATTCTACAGCCAGTAAATCGAGATGATTCGTTGGTTCATCCAGCAATAACAATTCTGGTTCCTGAAGCAACAGCTGACCGAGTCCGACCTTCGTCTTCTCTCCTCCACTTAAACTGGAAAAAGCTTGATCTATAAAATCGACCATGTCTAACCCGTGAACAATTTTCTCCATACTTGCTTCCATTTCATAGCCGCCTTGTATAGAAAACTGTTCCTGCAGCTTGCCGTATTCGGACACCAATTTTTCCAATTCCTCCGTGTCAGACTCACTTGCCATTCGTTCTTCCATCTTCTTCATTTTATATTCCATGTTAGTTAAATCTGAAAAAGCCCTTTTCAGTACATCCCATGCTGTACCCTGCGACTCTTCCGGAAGCTGTTTCAAATAGCCGATGGAGGCACCCTTTTTCCAATGAATCTTTCCGGCATCGACCAACTCCTCACCTGAAAGCAGACGAAGCAATGTCGTTTTTCCACTTCCGTTCCTTCCCACTAAAGCGACTCTTTCATTTTCTTTTATCTCAAACGATAGATTTTCAAAAATCATGTTACCACCGTACATTTTGGCAATATCGTTTACACTACAAATTATCATTTTTATCCTCCTTCATTGTAAGTACACAAAAAACCATGAGAAGACATACTCCCCATGGTTTATAGATGCTGCAAATCAGCATCAAAATAAAAAGGAGTACATGAAAATGCACTCCTTTTCCAATATAGCTTTTAATCAACAGACGACGGCTATATCCCCTTCAAATACGAGGTGGAGAATTAAAAATCCGTCAATCCTTGATTTCTTTTATGGGTAAAGAGATGTTTCCACTGTTTCAGCTTGCTATTTAGTTGTTAAAAAAGGACACACTTATCCCGTTAACAACCAAACATGCAAATTTTGCACGGACAAAATAAAGAAAATCTTCTACAAATCCATGCACTAAAACAGTATCATTAAACATCCTTTCCCACCTCCGTTCATCAATATAATTACAGTTTACCATTTTCCGAAAGTTTCCACAAGCAGATTATTCATTTGGATTAATCACGAACTCCACTCGACGATTTTTCTGCCTACCATCCTCATCTTCATTTGAAGCAATCGGCCTGGTCAATCCGTAACCGTTCGTCTCAAATGTTAAATGATCAAGGCCACCATTTTCCTGGATATAAACTTCCACCGCTTCTGCCCGTTCTTCCGATAATTTCTGGTTCAACTCTTCGCTGCCTGAGTTATCCGTGTGTCCGTTAATTTGGATGACCGTTCCTTCTTCTACCTTTTCCAATGACCCGAGGAAATCATCAAGAGCCGCTTCTGCCTCTTCCCTTAATTCACTTTCACCAAAATCAAATAAAATATGATCCGGCAGCTGGATTTTCGTTTCTTCCCCATCAACCGTTATCTGGGAATCTTCAGGCAAGTTATAATCGAACTCAGGAAAATTCGGATAAAGTTTTAATTCAATTCCTTTTACCCCTTCTTCATTCTCTATCACTTGCTCGCCTTCCATGTAAGCAAAGTCCTCCCCATAAACATTAAAAGTCTCATCAGGGTCTTGATGGCTATAATTCCCCCATGTTGAAAACTCGATGAAACCAACATCTGTGATAGAGTCATACGGAATCCGCAATAAAAAAGTTCCATCCCGCTTTACGTTATCTTCACTGCTGAACCAATGTTGTGGTAGTGCAGCTTTCTCTGAGGAATAATAAACAGCCCTGACATTCGTTCCTTCTAATAGATTTGATTTTCCTTCCACATATAAATAACGGTGATCATTCGTTACGTCCGTATCAACCCATACTTCCTTTTCTCCGTAGTCAGTCGGAGGATCTGTGTATTCAGGAGCCTCAATCAAATATTCCGTTTCTTCGCCGCCGACTAAAATATAAATTGGAGCGTAAGCCTTATATTTCGTTTCTCCTGATTGATCATATGGATAAATAAATGGCCCTTCCATTTTTTCTCCCTTTTCACCATAGAGTAAGATTGTTTCTTCTGGTTGCATCGACATTTTCACTTCGATCGCCAACTCAATATAACTTTGATCAAAACTTTCCCCAGGTGGAGGAAATTCGAAATGGAAGCTTCCATCACTTTCCACTTTTGCATTCTCTGACCCACAAGCTACACAAATTAGATGTCTTAATGTAAAGGGAGAGCGGTAACGGGTAACTTGAACATTCGTTCCTTCAGGTAAGTTACTTTCTCCTTCTACAATCATGGCATCATCCGTAAGCGTCACTTTTCCTCCTAAAGAAACCTCAGCACTTTGTTCAACCTTTTCCGCGTCTTCTATGTCATCTTCTTCATTTACTTCTGCTGCCACTTCCTCAACTATTTCGCTCTCTTTCGTTGATTCATCCTCAGCAGGTTCCTCCTCTGCTTCCCCCTGACAAGCTGTCAAAAATAAAATAAAAATTAATGCTAAAACGGCTAACCGTTTCACGGCATCATCCCCCCAAACCTAGTCTATCCATATCTTAGGAAAGTTTAAGAGAAAATGAAATAGCTTCAAAGTTCTAAACAAGACAGCCCTCCAGTACGTTTTTCCTGGTTTTCGTTTTGAATAAGGGTTGAAATAACTGCTCCATAAAGAGCATAACGCGAAACATATTTTAATCCTCGAAGGAGCGAAAATACCTTCCCTCCGCCAAATTTGCTATAATATCTATGACAACACAAGAATTAAAGGAGACAGAAATGGATGAAAAAATTTATCAACGCAAACATCTACGGAGACCCAGAGTCTCAAGAAATCCTCATCGAAAATAACCAATTCAAAGCAGTTGGCAATAACTTGGGAGACGCAGACGAAGTAATCGACCTTGAAGGCCGTCTTGTGCTCCCACCATATGTCGATCCCCACCTCCACTTGGATTACATCTTCTCAGGACTTGGCGAAGGAAACGCCAACGTATCCGGTACACTTTTTGAAGGTATCCAGCGCTGGAGCGATAACAAAAAGTCATTAACAGAAGACTTAGTTCGAGAAAGAGCTTTAAAAGGAATCAAAAAAGAAGTAAGTCATGGGGTGCAGTTCATCCGTAATCATGTTGATATTACCGATCCGAATCTGACGGGAATGAAAGCTTTACTTAAACTCCGCGAAGAATTAAAAGATATCGTTACCCTTCAACTTGTCGCCTTCCCTCAAGAAGGATTTTTTCGCTACAAAGGCGCAGAACAATTAATGGAACAAGCATTGGAAATGGGTGCGGATGTCGCTGGAGGTATCCCACATTTTGAGATTTCCTACGAGCACGGTGTGGAGTCTCTGAAACGGATTGTTGACTTGGCAATTAAATATAATGTCATGATTGATATCCACTGTGACGAAAACGATGATCCAAACAGCCGCTTCCTCGAAGTACTAAATGCGCTAGTGATGGAAAAAGACTACGGAGAATATACAACCGCAAGTCATACGACAAGCTTCGGTGCAGTAGAAAACAGTTATGCGAATAAAATGATGGGCTTATTCAGAGAATCAAAAATCAACTTCATCTCTTGTCCTACAGAAAACGCCCACTTACAAGGACGTGGCGACAATTATCCGAAACGCCGTGGTCTCACAAGAGTGAAGGAATTACTCGAAAATGGCAACAACGTCGCATTTGCCCAAGATTCAATCGCAGACTACTGGTATCCATTAGGTAACGGAAACATGATGAACATCCTAGATAACGGAATCCATTTGGCACATTACACCCATATCGATGAAATCAATAAAGCATTCGACCTCATCACGTATAATGGCGCGAATATTATGCGGGTCAACGATGAGTACGGAATTGAAGCAGGCAAACCAGCGAACTTTATCGTACTGGATGCAAAGGATGCTTATGAAGCGATTCGAGAGCGTGCCGAAGTGTTAGCTTCTGTCCGTAACGGAGAATACTTATTTAAACGCGAACCGAGAAAAAATGATGTTGAAATTGACTTCTTAAAATAAAAATAAAAAAATCCCCCTCTCCACATTAGGAGGGGGATTTCTCATGAAGTTACGGATAGAAAACCGATAAGATGATTCAGTAATGTAGTCGGTCCAGGCATTTTCTCCAATGGCAAAAATGAAAGTATAGCACATACACCAAAAATAAATATTAGAGTAGCTTTTTCAGTTTTGGAGGCATTTTTTATTAAATTCCAATCAACAGCGATAATGATACCAATCAATATAAGCATAACGATGATCGGCACTATTCTTTCACCTCATCTTTCGGCAAGAATCCCGGCGGACCAATATAACCAGGTTTTTGGACAATTACGGTAAGATCAATATCGACTTCCACCTCTTGATATTTACTATCCCATTCACTTTTTGCTTCTTTCCACTCTTGTGGGTAATGTTGATGAAACTTTCTTCCGAACTGAAGTACATCCGTATTCATCTCTTGAAGTTTGCTAATAAGATCTGCTATTTTTCCTTCCAACACTTCTTTATACCTTTTCTCGATTTGCTTAATTACCTGTTCATGCATAATATTGAAATGTGTTTCGTTCTGTATAATTTCTCCTTCTACAGAAACAACAACATCCATTTTCCATTGCCCATCCTGCACTTCAGGTATGTACTTAACTCTACCTGAAGCAACTTTCATTGTAATATCCCCACTCTCTTCAGGTAAACTTGCAGATACAACCCCTCTTGTCACATCCCCTTGTAACCACAATAAATATTGAGTTTCCATAATATCGAGTAAGCCCGCCTGTTGATCACCATGAAAAGTCGCCGTAGCAGAAATAACTGGTATTGTCTTCTGTTGAGCATTTCCAGCTGCTTCTAAAGGAATAATATAGGGAATCGAAACGCTCTTCCCTTCCCCCATTAACCCTTTATCTACATCCCGTAACGTCGTACCTAAACCTACTTCCTCATCTGTTAATTTACTTAACACTTCTGCAGAATATCTTTCGAGAGGCGGGGTCAGTTCCAAAGTGCCCTTCGCTTCTCCCTGGCTTACAAATAAAAAAGCTCCTCCTCTTGGTCCCGGGTGCCGGGCTAAATAGTCCAACTCTTCTCGTATCCCATCCTTTGCGAGCTCTTCTCCAAGAATAAATATTTTACATTGTCCCCAAAAAATCCTTCGCGGAACATTCACTTGCAATAAGGAGATGGCACTTGCAAGGTTCTCTCCCACACCCTCTCTTACAAAGGTAGCCCCTGAACCGGGATCTTCCCCCGTCTCCCCACTCGTAATTGCACGTGGTATAAAAATTTGGACGGAGATCCTCGTCTGTCCATCTTCAAGTTTATCAATTGCAGCAGCCGTAATGATAGCAAGGTTTTGCAACTCTACTCTGTCCCAGCAACCGGATAAGAGTGGAAGGCTTAGCACTAAAACAAGAATCATTTTCTTCAATTGGTTTTCCGCCCCCTCATCCCACGTGCTAAAGCGATAAGTAGTAAACAAAGAGGTAGTATGACTTGAACCAGAAGGAAATAAGTTGGCTGAATGTTCTTCATGTAATCCACTAAGACTACATAATTCGGCAAGCCCCACTGACTAAACAGTATAATAAACAGACTGATCGGATAAACAACAATTCGATAATCAGACAACCTCAATAATTGAGCAAGCGCCAAGCTAACTACATAGAGAAACATAGATATCTTTACAAAGTTACCTAGAACCCAAGAAGCTGTAATAATCACCTCAAAGTTTTCAAAAAAGTCAAATACTGATATTGCGCGGATAAGGGAATAGACTGGATATAGTTGATTGCCTGCGGTTACCCCAAGTACAGTAAGCACAAAAAAATTGACGTAAAAAAAAATGAGCATAATATATATAGTTGCCAATATCCCTGGCTTTACACTGATTTTCTCTCTATTAAGAAATGGAAAAATAAATGCCAGCAAGAAAAGCTCACTATACCATGCACCGAAGACAAAACCGCCCTTCAAGACAGGCGTAATCCCATTTTCCATAATAGGAAGCAGGAGGCTTACATCCATATCTTTAATCAGCAATAATAAAGAAAGTGAGGATAGCATGAATATCGTCGTACAAATGACGGCGCTTCTTGCAATCACCTCAATACCACCACGCACCGCCAAGGCACTTACTACCATTATGCTAAGGGAGAAAATTAGTTCTGGAGTTTCTGTCAATACGTTCATCGTAATAAAATCCGTATATTGCCGAACAATTAGCCCAGTATTATGGAGGTAAAAGAAGATGAGAAAAAAACTGAGCATAGAACCGAGTATTTTTCCGAGAATTTTTTCATTATATTGAATCGGAGTCATTCTCGGAAACAGTTCATGAAGCTTCCAAACAAGAAAGACAGTAATAAATCCGATGATAGAGCCTGCAATTGGAGTCATCCACATATCATGTACCGCAAGTTGAGCAGCCATTGATGGGATGGAGAGGATCCCCGTAGCAATGATGGTTGGTATAATGATAAATTGCATTTGCAACGTCGATATCTTCCCTTTTTCCAGCAACTATATTTCACTCCCATCTGCGGCTTATTCACTATGATGTTTAGGACCCGGCTTCAAGTTTTCCTTCTGTCTTCTCGGATTATACTTACCAGTCAAATGCGGACGATAATCCATTTTCCATAATGGAGAACGGACAAGCGTATCTTGAAACACTGGCTTTCGCAAGGTACTAATTGGTCCTAGATAAGGTAGACCGAACGATCTCAAGGAGGATAAATGGATTATGATTAAGATAAAGGCAAGCATGACTCCAATTAATCCGATTGCGCCTCCTAATAAAATAATCGGAAAACGTAATAAACGGACCGTTAAACCCATGGAATAACGTGGAACGAGGAAAGAAGCAATTCCAGTAATACTTACAACGATAATCATCGGAGCAGAAACTATGCCAGCTTGAACAGCCGCTTGCCCAATAACAAGAGCCCCTACAATACTCACTGCTGACCCAACTTGTTTCGGCAGACGTATACCGGCCTCTCGCAATGCTTCAAATGCAATCTCCATAATGATAACCTCAATAATCGCCGGAAAAGGAACCGCTTCTCTCGATGAAGCAATGCTGAGCATGAGATTGGTTGGAATCATTTCTTGGTGGAATGTTGTGACCGCCACATAGATAGCCGGGAGGAATAATGAAATACCTAAGAATAAAAACCGAAGACTTCTTACAAAGGTTCCTACCCAGAAACGGTCATAATAATCTTCCTGACTTTGAAACAAACTGAAGAAACTTACGGGAGCAATTAAACAGAATGGGGTGCCGTCAATGAATATAGCTGCTCTCCCTTCAAGTAAATTCCCACTTACTACATCAGGCCGTTCTGTAAATAACATTTGTGGGAATGGAGAATACGGATTATCTTCTATAAACTGTTCAATGTACCCACTTTCCAATACCCCGTCAATTTTTATACGATTTAGACGGTCCTCGATTTCTTTAATTAATCCCGGATCTGCTAATCCATCTATATAAGAAATGACAACCTTCGTTTTTGTATATTTACCGATTTGGAGATTTTTCATTTTCAAAGCAGGATCTTTGATGATGCGCCGCAATAAAGATGTATTCACTCCAATTGATTCTGTAAATCCTTCTCTCGGTCCACGAATGGCCATTTCCGCTTCAGGCTCTGCAATTGAGCGCATCTCAAATTTAGCTATGCCAAACGACAGTGCTTGTTTTTCACCATCTACCAAAAGAATTGGGTTACCATTGGAGATTTCATCGATTCCTTCCACGTATGTAGCTATCTTTTTCATATTCGAGACCGGAATACGATTCTCTACGGATTGAAGAAAATTTTCTTCATTAAACTCAGCCTCTGCTAAGAGTATGTTCAAAACTTGCTCATCTAATTTCTGTGTATCTGTTAATCCTTCTATATATATATAATAGTAGCTTGTCTATTTCCTATAGAAACTGAATGGAAAACGACATCCGTACTTTGTTCATATAGATTGGTAAAAAAAGAAACATTCTCTTCCAGCTTCTCCGAGAACGATTGGTTTGGCACGACGCTTTTCTTGGCAGACCGTTTTGTTCTTCTAAACATAGCTCCTCATCCCCTGAACTGATATATAGATAAATTTCCTCAAGGACGGAAAATTATACATATCTCTTCGTTATAGATATAAGTTATGATTTTAAATAATCTAAGAACGTAACTACTTTAAGTCAGTTAGGACTAAGCCATAAAAAAATATACCCCTTATCAAAAGAGGTATATTTTTTATGTTATTTGATTTTAATTACTTCCAATTCAAACATTTTACCTAAATCTTCAATTTGATCAGCTGTAACTGCAAATGAGAGGACCGTATGATGTCCTCCACCATGTTCAACCCATTTTTTCACGCCTTCATAAAATCCGGATTTTGGAGTATACATTTGACGGGCAACTGGGAGATTTGGAGCCGGTGTTTCCGGTTTATTTCCATCCACCTCATACATCACTAATTTGAATCGGTCGCCAAAGTCAGAAATAGTGATATTCACTGCCTCCCCTTCCGATCCATCAAATACTAATCTTGCAGGATCCTCTTTCCCACCTATTCCAAGTGGATGAACCTCTACTCTAGGTTTTGTGCTAGCAAAAGTCGGATCTACTTCTAACATATGGGAGCCTAAAATAGTCTCTTGTCCTTGAACAAGGTTATACGTATAATCCTCCATGAATCCTGTTGCTTTGTTATGAGACATAATTTTTATTAATCGGTCAAGAGCCGCTGTTTTCCAATCTCCTTCACCAGCAAAGCCATATCCAGCTTCATTCAAACGCTGTACAGCCATGCCAGGTAGCTGCTTCATGCCCCATAAATCTTCAAAGTTTGTTGTGAAGGCACTATAACCCCCACGCTCAAGGAACTTCCTTAGGGCTATTTCAATTCTAATTTGCTCTTTAACTTGCCCTTCGAAAAAACTAGGATCGTTATCGCCAACAACTAACTCATATTTTTCTTCACATTCTTTATATACAGCATCTATTTCCTCTTCTGTTACTTCCTTCATTTCGGCTACGAGGTCACCAATGCCATAATAGTCGACTGTCCAGCCGAATTTAATTTGGGCTTCAATTTTATCTCCATCCGTTACTGCTACATTACGCATATTGTCTCCAAATCTAGCTACTTTAATATGGAAGCTTTCGTTGTAAGCTACAGCTACATCCATCCATTGCTTGATTTCATTTTGCAGACGTTCTTCTTTCCAGTGACCGACAACTATTTTATTGTTTTTATTTAATCGAGCATTGATAAAACCATATTCCCTGTCACCATGTGCACTTTGGTGCAAGTTCATGTAATCCATATCAATCGTATCCCAAGGAATATCATTAGCAAATTGAGTATTTAAATGAAGTAATGGCTTTTGTAGTAATTTAGTTCCTCTAATCCAGTTTTTTGCTGGAGAGAATGTATGCATCCAAGTGATGACACCTGCAACACGATCATTATAGTTTATTTCTTTCATAACTTGCGTAATACTGTCCGCCGTGGTTACAACCGTTTTAAATACAATCGGATAAGGGAAGTCACCCTTTTCATTTAGTTCATTAATGATTGCAACTGTATTTTTCTTTACTTCATTTAATGTTTCTTCCCCATATAAGTGCTGACTTCCTACAACAAACCAAAATTCGTATTCATTTGTTTTTAACATCCATACACCCTCCTCTAATTTTTAAAGCCACTTTACCTATCTGATTAAAGAATATAAATATATAAAATTAGTATGGTAGATTCAAAAAGTGAATCCCATATGTAAACCGCTTACATAAAATAATAAAATATTTATACGTATAAGTCAAATGATATTTTATTTATACGCATAATAAAACAATTCCTGTTAACATAAGTTGTAATTTATATGCTATCCATTAGGTATTTATTTAGCTTATATAATTTAACAAACAACCAAAATCACGAATCGCATTAAAATAACAGTATTAACTATAAGCAAATGAAATGTTTAGTAATCTAAAACCCAAAATTGATACGTACAAAAATTAAACTGTTGATTTATTCGGATAACGGTGTTAACATCATTTTATGAAAGCCTTTACCTATCTTTAAAGAATTCATAGAAAAGAGGCGGTACTACAAAGTAATGATGAGTTTCAACAAAAGATCATGGTTGTCCTTATAAGTATAGGTAATTTATTTTTATTCGCAGCCTTTATATCATTTTATTTGTAAGCCTTTTCCAAAACCAGAAAATTATTTTTAATATAATTTTACTGAGCGATCGGATTATTCTTAAGGAGGGAAACACAATGGTTAAAGAAAAAAAAGTATCACATAAATTTATATACTTCTTTGGAGCTTTCGGCGGTATCTTATTCGGGTACGATATCGGTGTTATGACAGGAGCGTTGCCATTCCTCCAACAGGATTGGGGACTTGATAATGCCGCTACCATCGGATGGATCACATCTTCTATCATGTTAGGGGCAATTTTTGGAGGCGCTTTAGCAGGTCAATTGTCTGACCGCTTTGGAAGACGAAAGATGATTCTAGCTACTTCCGTCATTTTCGTCATCGGCTCCATACTTTCTGGGATGGCACCGCCAGACGGAAGCTTATTCTTAATTCTTGTCAGAGTATTTCTAGGTTTAGCTGTTGGTGCTGCTTCTGCATTAGTACCAGCTTACATGTCAGAAATGGCTCCAGCACATTTGCGAGGACGCCTCTCAGGAATTAACCAAACAATGATTGTGTCTGGAATGTTGCTTTCCTATATTGTTGACTTTCTACTTAGTGGTTTACCAACAACGATAGCTTGGCGTTCTATGCTTGCAATGGCAGCGGTTCCAGCTGTAATCCTATTTATCGGAGTATTGAGATTACCAGAGTCACCTCGTTTTCTTATTAAAAATAATAAATTGGACGAAGCTCGAACCGTTCTAGGATACCTACGTCCAAACAAAAAAGCCATTGATGCTGAAATTAAAGAAATCCAAGAAAGCAGTAAACAGGAGAAACAAAACGTATCTTGGGGTGCCTTACTCGATAGTAAGTATCGTTATCTAGTTATAGCTGGTGTAGGTGTTGCTGCGTTCCAGCAATTCCAAGGGGCAAATGCGATCTTCTACTATATTCCGCTTATCGTTGAACAAGCGACTGGACAAGCAGCAAGTTCGGCATTGTTGTGGCCGATCATCCAAGGTATCATTCTTGTCATTGGATCATTAGTCTTCCTTGTAATTGCTGATAAATTTAAACGCCGTACATTATTGACACTTGGTGGAACGGTAATGGGACTTTCTTTTATTTTCCCAGCAATTCTAAACGTTTTGGTTCCTAATGCGGATCCAATGTTGATCGTTGTATTCTTGAGTATTTATGTAGCATTCTATTCCTTTACTTGGGCACCTTTAACATGGGTTATTGTAGGAGAGATTTTCCCGTTATTAATACGTGGACGTGCTTCCGGCTTAGCCTCATCCTTTAACTGGATAGGTTCATTCCTAGTTGGTCTACTGTTCCCAATAATGACTGCATCCATGGCTCAAGAAGCTGTGTTTGCCATTTTCGGTGTCATCTGTTTACTTGGAGTAGCCTTTATCCGCATTCGTGTCCCTGAAACTATGGGTCGCACTTTAGAGGAGATTGAGAAGATTGGGGAAAGAAAAGGATTGGAAAAAAAAGGAGCTTAGTCGAAACAGCTCAACAGGAATGGAGGAGAAATAATGTACATTAAGGAAACATCTCAGGCAATTCAACGTGGTGATGTATATCTTGGAATAGAATTAGGATCTACTCGGATTAAAGCTGTTTTAATCAACGATAAATATGAAACCATCTCCGTTGGAAGTTATGCATGGGAAAATAAGTTTGAAAACGGTATCTGGACCTATTCACTTGATGATGTGTGGAAAGGGATCCAAAGTAGTTACCTCCAAATGGCAGCAGATGTGGAGAGCAAATTCCACACGAAACTAACTAAGATTCGCTCTATTGGTGTAAGTGCCATGATGCATGGTTATTTAGCTTTTTCACAGGATGGTACACTGCTTACTCCTTTTCGAACATGGCGCAATAATACAACAGAGAAAGCTGCAATTGAACTTACGGAATTATTTCAATTCAATATACCAGAAAGATGGAGCATCGCTCATCTTTACCAAGCAATCCTAGACGAGGAATCACATGTTGAGGATGTTAACTTTTTAACGACTTTAGCTGGTTATGTCCATTGGAAATTATCAGGAGAAAAAGTTTTAGGTATTGGTGATGCCTCTGGTGTGTTCCCTATTGACGAGAATACTGGTAATTATTCTGAGGAACTTCTACTTAAATTTGAAAATATGAAACGTGTATCAGCTTATGAGTGGAATATTAGAAGTATATTACCAACTGTATTAAAAGCAGGCGATGTAGCAGGCAACTTAACAGAGGAAGGAGCTAAGCTGCTTGATGTGAACGGATATTTACAGGCGGGAAGTTTCATGGCTCCACCAGAAGGGGATGCAGGAACCGGTATGGTCAGTACGAACAGTGTACGCAAACAAACAGGAAATATTTCTGTTGGAACTTCAGCGTTTTCAATGATTGTGCTTGATAAACCACTAAAAAAGGTTTATAGAGATATCGACATTGTTACTACTCCTACAGGGAATCCTGTTGCAATGGTCCATACCAATAATTGTTCATCTGATATTAATGCCTGGGCAAATATATTTAAAGAATTCGCAGAAAGGCTCGGTATAGAAATCGAGCCCGACAAATTATATGAATCCCTATTTCTTACTACTACGAAAGCAGACCCAGATGCCGGAGGATTGATTAATTACAGTTATCTTTCGGGTGAGAACATTACAAAAATGCCGGAAGGACGTCCCCTATTTGTAAGGGATGTCAATAGTTCGTTTACATTGGCGAACTTTATTCTCACACAGTTATATGCTGCTTTTGCTCCTTTAAAAATTGGTATGGATATCTTGTACAATGAAGAGGAGATTCAAACAAATGTCTTAATAGCCCAAGGAGGTCTGTTCAAAACAACAGTCATTGCTCAACAGATTTTGTCCAATGCCTTAAATACGCCAATCACTGTTATGAACACTGCGAGTGAAGGCGGAGCTTGGGGTATGGCGGTATTGGCTGCATACACCAAGTTTGGGAATGAGAATATGAACTTGGAGGACTTCTTAGACCAGTATGTATTCGTAAATCCTAATAGCTCTACCTTAAGTCCGGAACCTCAAGGGGTTGAGGGGTATGAGACATTCATCAATAATTACAAAGCCGGCTTACCCGTTGAAGAGGCAGCGATAAAATATATTTAATTTGACGCATCCATTTAAAAGAGAGCTGAGACACAACTCGTAGTTTGTCTCAGCTCTCTTTTTCTATAATTTCCTTAGAAGCTAGGGGAAGTACTGAATCTCGCTCAATGATTTCAGGTTCATATACTTTTGAAGTAACTTCTTGTTTATTTATCAGATCAATCATCATTTTTCCTGCGTCCAACCCCATTTTTTCCTGTGGATGCCGGATCGTTGTCAGTCGTGGGTTGATATAATTCGAGAATCGATAATCATCTACCCCAATTATCGAAATATCTTGTGGGACACTCAAACCAATTTCTTTAGCAAATTTAATTACTTGAATAGCTAATTGATCGTTATAGCAAACAATAGCAGTTGGTACATCGTTCGAACGGGTCAGCATCATGTGAAGTTTTTTAAACAAGTTATCAATATTTTCTTCCGTCTGAAACATCATAATATCGCCCATATTTAATAACTCCGGCTGCTCTTGATAAGCTTTGATAAAACCATTCATTCTATCAATCCCCTGCTTATCATCCACTTTAAATATACCAACGATTTGCTTATGTCCCTTGGAAATTAGATAGTTAGTCGCAAGTTCACCAGTCTTTACATCATCCATGATCAAATATGGTATATCGAGGTCATCATAAACTGCATTAATCGACAACATGGGGATACCCATCGATTTGATATTATCGTAAATTCCTTTATTGTAATCATTCCGAGCGCTTTTGGTTGGCTCAATAATTATACCAGATAAATTATTATTTAGTAGATTTGTAAGGCTTCTACGCTCTTTCTCAGGACTGTTTTGCGTGTCTGTTATGAGAATGGAATAACCATAATTAGATAGGTAATTATCGATTCCTGTAATGATATTCGGGAAAATATAATTAGCGATATGTGTGGAAATAAGCCCGATTGTCTTATGTTGAATTTGTGTTTTCGGTTTACTTTTCCAATCGTTAACAAATATTCCAGCACCTTGAATTCGGTATACATAATTATCTTTTTCAAGTTCATCAATCGCACGTCTTACTGTAAATCTACTGACATCGTAAACCTTCATCATTTCTGACTCAGTAGGCAATTTATCATTTACTTGATATACTTCCGATAGGATTTTTTCTTGTATATTTTGTTTGATTCGTTCATATTTTTTAACCATATTGAATCCCCTTTAATTCCATACGACCTATAATAAAGAATAATCTTTCTATATACAGAAATTTCTATTATGTGTAGACAAGTTTAATTATAGCATACCTATAATCATTATTATTGGTTGTAAATAAAAAGTCTAAACCTATACGGTAAGATTTAGGTACGTTTAACTTGCATCAAATAAAAAAACCATTAAGAAATTAGAATGCTTCTTAATGGCAGTATCTTGAAAGATTTGAATCTAATTATAACTCTATAAGACTATTTTTGACCGTAATAAGCATTTGCGCCATGCTTCCTCAAAAAGTGCTTATCCAAAAGATAAGAATCCATCTCAATTCCATGTGGATTCAATTGTAATGTATGGTAAGTCATTTTAGCTACCTCTTCCAATACGACCGCATGGTGTACAGCATCTTGTGCAGATTTCCCCCATGTAAAAGGACCATGATCATTGACTAACACTGCTGGAACATAATCTGGATTAATCTTACGTTCTTCAAACGTCTCAACGATAACATCTCCAGTTTGTCTTTCATATTCACTAGATACTTCAGATTCTGTCATCTTCCTTGTTACAGGGACGGGGCCATAAAATGTATCAGCATGAGTAGTTCCTGATGACGGAATATCAATACCAGCTTGGGCGAATGTTACAGCCCAAGGAGAGTGTGTATGAACAATGCCTTTAATATTAGGAAATTGATTATATAAAACAACATGCGTTGCTGTATCACTCGATGGATTCAATTCCCCTTCAACAACATTACCTTTCAAATCAACGACCACCATATGCTCTGGCAACAGTTCTTCATAAGGTATGCCACTAGGCTTAATAACAATTAAATTTTCATTTCTATCTATTCCACTAACATTTCCCCATGTAAAAGTAACAAGATTATATTTCGGAAGTAACATGTTCGCTTCATAAACTTCTAGTTTTAGCTGTTCTAACATAATCAGTCATCCTTTTTAGCATTTTTTTAGTTCAAGTTGGATGGATCATTTGAAAGATTGCCTCAAAACTTCTATTAACTCTACGTATTATTCTCTTCATACTAATGTCATCATATTATATTTGTACGTACAAGTCAATTGAGTTATACTTAAATTAAGCATTTTAATACGGACTAATTAAGATACATAAATTTCATTCGTATAACTGGTAATGTTTTATTGTAAACGCTTGCCAAAAGCTAAATTCAAGCGCAATTCAACTTAACGATTTATTAAAATATCTATAGGTTGGTGAATCAAGTGATTACACGAAAAGAAATAGCAAGTAACTTAGAGCGTCCTCTTATGCAATATACTGTTAATAATGGTAATGGATACGCTTTTACCTGTTTGAATTATGGAGCTACATTAACTTCTATTATGATGCCAGATAGAAATGGAATCATAGATAACATCTTGCTCGGTTTTAACGGACCCACAGACTTTTTGAATGACCAGACGTATTTCTTCGGAAAGGCAATCGGCAGAGTTGGTGGGAGAATAAAAGGTGGTCTGTTCCACTATAAAAATCAGGAATTCCTATTACCTAGGAATGAAGGAGACAACACCTTACATGGTGGGGTTAACGGCTTTCATCATATGTGGTGGGATGTTTCGGAAACTGAAAAGGGACTAACTTTCACTAAAGTAATTAATCCGGAAATGGATGGCTTTCCTGGCAAGTTGGAAGTTACTATTACATATAGATGGGGAGAAAACAATCAATTTCATGTTGAATTTTATGCTATAAATAAATCCGATACACCTACACTCTTTAATCCCACTACACATATTTATTTCAATTTAAACAATGATAAGTTAAAGGGATTGAATAATCATAAACTATCCATCAGCGCCGAACAGCTGTTAGAGCTGGACCAGCAACAAATTCCAACTGGAGAATTTATAAATGTAACAAACACACCCTTCGACTTTCGGAAAGAACAAAATCTATCAGAAATGCTGCACTCACTAAAACAGCTCAATATATCAGGATATGATCATCCTTATCATGTAACCGGGCCAAAGGCTGCTAGATTAAGCAATTTAAATAATGGACGAATTGTTGAAATCCAATCCGATCGAAACGGTCTAGTTTTTTATTCATTAAACAAAACTCATCCTCACATAAAGGTGAATGAGGGGAATCATCTATTCCCTCATATGGCTGTAGCATTGGAACCCCAAACTTTACCTGATGCTAATCATCACCCTGATTTTGGAGATATTGTCTTACCTGCTAATACCGAAAAGAAATATGAAATTACTTATAAACTATCAGTAATATAAGAGTAACCGATGTTCCTTCATCAATTCTGAAGGAACATCGGTTTTTTACCCAACTTTTAACATGGTTACGTACCATCATTAATTAACTACAACTGCTGTTTTCTCCAATTCCTTCCCTAAAAACTTCGCAACCTCCAACATCCCATACTTTCCACTTACAGCTTCGGCATCACTGTTGTAGTTCGTATTTGTGTTGATGTCATACGTATAGATTTTTCCGTCCTTATCCTCAATAAATTCGATACCTGCGATTTGGATGCCATTCGCTTGAAGGAGTTTTTCATATTTGTCAATTATAGGATGATCAAAGCCTTCCCTCACTTTGAATTTAGCTGGCGCTTCGCTTTCTTCACCGACTGGGCAAAAAGCATCCTCTATGGAGCAAGCGTCTGCCGGACATAATTCAAACCCTTCTGATGTATCTACACGAACCGCATAAAGGAATTTACCGCCCACAAATTCACAGCGTGTAATATATGATTCCGGTGATTCGATATAATCTTGCAGCAGTGTAATTCCGTCCACCGGCTCTTCGAACTCTTCACTTTCGACATAACGCTGTAACGCTTCAACAGAATCGAACAATCGGACGCCGAGTCCTTTTCCAGCACGATTATGTTTTGTTATGAACTTCTTGCCTCGGAAGTTTTCAGCTGCGTTCAAGATCTCATCTTTTCCAACTGCTATTACCGTCCGTGGAGTTTCAATCCCAAACTTCTCAAGTTCCAAATATTGCAGAACCTTGCTGACTTCCAGCTGCAATACGCGACTGCCATTGATCACGGTTCTACCATGTTGTTCCAGCCAAGTTAAGACCGCACTCGTCAACTCCGGAGCAAAACGATGACCTCTCGTGTGGGACGACGCACTCATACGACTGTAGAAGACTCCTTCTGGTGGTACAGAAGCCAGATCCACCGTCCCCTTATCCAAATGCCATTCTTCATAAGGCAGATTCAATTCCTCCAAGCGTTTCGTCAAATGATCGGTCCATTCTTTATTTTCATGCAGAACATATATTTTACTCATCAACATACTCTCCTATTGTTTAGTTTTTTGCTAACTCGCTGCGTAATTCTTCTACTTTAGGCATGACTTGTTTGGAAAATCGTTCGAGTTCTTCTAGCTGGGGAGAACTTTGTAATAATAATAAATCTACTCCTGCTTCCTCAAACGCTAAAATCTGTTTCGCTATTTGCTCAGGTGTTCCGATTAAATTCGGACGAAGCCCACGATTCGATACAGAATAATCTTGTAATGCAATCTTCTGCTCTAGCTCAGACTTCGTTGTAAAGTCTTTAAATCCAGCATATCCGCTTAAATCATCTACGGTCGTAATCCGTTCCAACTCGGCTTGCGCTTCTTCCACCGTATCCCGGCAAATCACATATGCCGCCATCCCGATTGTACGGAAAGGCTCACGTCCCGCTTGCTTTCTCCGTTCCTTTATTTCATCGATTTTCGTTTTTGCTTCTTCCACCTTATGGCCATGAATCACATACGCATCACATAAGGAGGAAATGACCTGTTTTCCTTTTTCACTTTCTCCGCCTGCATAAAGAATCGGGTTTGGACGTTGAACTGGCTTTGGTTCTAGTTTCGTATCCTCGATATGATAGAACTTGCCTTTAAAGGAGAACGTATCTTCCGTCCATAAGCCTTTTAATATTTGAATGAATTCTTCGGTTCGTGCATAACGCTCGTCATGCGCTGTGAATTCACCGCCGTATTGTTTTGCTTCCCCTTCCCACCAGCCAGAGACTATATTCAGCGTAAAGCGTCCATTAGAAATATGGTCGATATTTGCAGCCATTTTCGCTGTAACTGCTGGATTATGGTAAATTGGGCGGACGGCTGTCATGATTTCAATTTTCTCCGTCACTGCCGCTAATGCAGCTGCGGTTGACCACGCCTCTAATGAATCGTGATCTGTACCTTTGATGTCATTCAAGTACAACTCAGCAATTAACGTTGTATCATAGCCCCAATTTTCCGCAGATTGGATGACTTTCTTCGCATATTCATAAGTAGGTGGCATTTTTTCATCTTTTACATTACGTAACCATCCTCCAAAAATCGGCAACCAAAATCCATATTTCATCTTCCCCACTCCTCATCTCTCTCTTAATCTATATAAAATAAAAAAACCTTTCTCTAAAAAATAGAAAAAGGGTCCAATCACAATATTACTTTCCTCTTCCTATCTTCCAAGCAATACATGCTTGATGGAATTAGCACAGTATTCTCTGTTAGAACCTGTTGCCGAGGCTTCCGTGGGCCATATCCCTCCACCTCTCTTGATAAGAAATTATTCGATTATTACCAATCCTAAAGTAATTAAAATCATTTGTCAATTAAAAAAATCGCACTTGACTTATCGGAATAATTCACATAGAATATGAAATAATTTAATAATTAAGAGTTCTTATCAAGAGAAGCTGAGGGACCTGGCCCGATGAAGCTTCAGCAACCTCTGATTTATCGAATCAGAAAGGTGCTAAATCCGGCAAGAAATAATTCTTGAGAGATAAGAGATGAATGTAACCAATCCCTATTTCTCAAGTTTATGAAAGAGAGGGATTTTTTTAATGCTCTAAATGATGAACAGTGTCTAAGTCGCCGTTCGTTATCTACTGATTCGAAACCTTAAAATATGAAAATACTCTTAGAAAGGAGTTATATCATGAGTGAAATTATTATACTTTCCGGAAGTCCTTCTGAAAATTCGGGTTCTGACAAAGTATTGTTATATTTAGGTTCCTTACTGGAGAAGGAAGGTTTATCTGTAACCCACCTTTCCGTAAAAGATGTCCCTTATCAAGATTTGTTTGAAGGGAGATATAATAGTCCTTCTGTCGTCGGCATCACCAGACTCATTCAGAATTCAAAAGGTGTACTCGTCGGCTCACCAGTATACAAAAGTTCCTACACCGGCGTATTAAAAGCACTGATTGATCTGCTGCCACCAGATGTATTTGAACATAAACCAGTACTCCCATTGATGAGTGGAGGAAGCGCCTCCCATCTATTGGCACTCGAGTACTCCCTGAAACCTCTGCTGGCAAGTCTTAAAGCACATAATTTAAAAGGCATTTATCTCATAAACGAACAAATCGATAAACGAAAAGATACCCCGATAATCGATGAAGAACTTCTACAACGTGCAGAAAAACAACTGAACTATTTCATCCATCTCGTGAACAGGCAAAAACAAGCTACACCAGTATTTTTACAACAATAGGAGGAATAGCATTGAGTAAAAAACGAATCTATTTAAACGCGTTTGACATGAATACACCTGGGCATCAATCTCCAGGTTTATGGGCTCATCCCGAAGACCAATCCCATCGATACAAGGATAGTGAATATTGGATAGAGCTTGCTAAGATTTTAGAAAAAGGACGTTTTGATGGGCTGTTTATTGCTGATGTGCTGGGAACCTACGATGTATACGGCGGATCAAGAGACACTGCGGTTGCACATGGTGTACAATCACCGGTGAATGACCCGTTTCTCATCGTGCCACTGATGTCAGCGGTAACGAAACATCTTGGATTCGGTGTAACCTCCTCCGTGATTCACGAACACCCGTATACTTTTGCACGGAAAATAAGTACACTGGATCATTTGACGAATGGCCGCGTCGGCTGGAATATCGTCACGTCCTACTTGAAGAGTGCCTCTGTAAATATGGGGCTTGATGAACAGATTTCCCACGATGAACGATACGATATTGCAGAGGAATATTTGCAAGTTTGCTTGAAGCTTTGGGAAGAAAGCTGGGAAGATGATGCAGTCAAAGTAGATAAAATCAACCGGATTTATACCGATCCGACTAAGGTTTACGACATCAAGCATGAGGGGAAATACTTTAAAGTACCAGGTGCACATCTGAGTGAACCATCTCCACAACGGACGCCAGTTATATTCCAAGCCGGAGCCTCTACAAAGGGAAGAGCTTTTGCAGCAAGACATGCCGAAGTAATTTTCATCGGTGCACCAAATAAAAATGTAGCCAAAGAAACCGTCCGGAAAATTCGTGAAGAAGTGAAAAAAGCAGGAAAACCACAAGATGCCGTAAAAATTATTACGATGTTCGTTCCAATTACTGGCAGTATAGAAGAAGAAGCGAAACGGAAATATGAGGATTATAAAAGCTATATCAGTAAAGAAGGTGCGCTCGCATTATTTGGCGGTTGGACTGGAGTCGATGTATCCGGCTACGCACCAAATCAGGAAATCAAGTATATTGAAAATGACGCTATTCGTTCAGCCTTAGAAAACTTCACGAAATTAAAATCGGATCGTGCCTCCACCGTACAGGATGTCATTGATGCGATAGGTATTGGGGGAATGGGTGCTTCTGCGATAGGGTCTCCCGAGCAAATAGCGAACACCATGGAAGAATGGGTGGATGAAACCGGAATCGACGGTTTTAATATCGCCTACGCGACCACACCAGGAACTTTCAAAGATTTCGTAGACTATGTAGTGCCTGTACTACAGGAACGAGGGTTGGTCCAAAAAGATTATCAAGGCAACACTTTCCGGGAAAACTTATTCGGAACGAACCGTCGTCTGTCGGGCGAAAAACATTTCGCTTAAAATATCTCGACAAAGAGAAAAAGTGGTATTCGTTTTTCTAGACGAATAGGGCTTGTCAAATAAAGTGTGTAAGTCCCCATTTACTCAAGGTACTTTAACACCCTATCTTTCAGTTCATCATGAAGAAGAAGCTGGTTCATCACCATGGCCCAG
>NZ_JBHUDE010000158.1:0-49514 GCF_042678205.1 Oceanobacillus luteolus | reverse complement strand
TTCCTACCTCCATGTGTTGTTTTCTTGGTCGAAAATATTTTAACATGGGTCTGGAAGATGACCTATTTTTTTATACCTTTTTACACAATTATAAGGACGTTATCCTTCTAATCAGATGTGAGAACCTCTAGCGTCTGATTAGGTACTGTATTTCACCTGCTAATCAAATGTGAGGACCTCTTACGTTCGACTAGGCACGGAATTTCATCTGCTAATCAAATATGAGAACCTCTTACGTTCGATCAGGTCTTGAATTTCATCTTCTCATCAGATGTGAGAACATCTTCCGTTCGATCAGGTTTTGAATTTCATCTTCTCATCAGATATGAGAACCTCTTACGTTCGATTAGGCACGGAATTTCAGCCGCTAATCAAATGTGAGAACTTCTTCCGTTCGACTAGGTTCTGAGCTTCATTTTCTAATTAGATATAAGAACCTCTACTTTCGACTAGCCACCGAATTCTCACCTCTCATTGCATGTATGATTACCTAAAGTTAGTTTACCCATTAGAACCTATCTTCAAATCGCACAAAAAATCGCACAAATGCTCTGGAATATGCCGAAATACCTATGCCAACTCCTCCTTTTCTCATATTTTTGAAAAAACTTTAAAAAGTCTCTTGACATATCATGTTAATTATCTTAATCTTAATTCTAATAATTTAATTAATTCAAGCGTTGATGAAGAGTAGTAATTTATCGGGACTCTAAGAGAGCTGGTGGTTGGTGCGAACCAGTGTGCTTCCAATAAATGAATGGACTTCTGAGCTTCCAAACCGAACTCTGTTAGGCAGTAGGCTTTGGCGATTACGTCTTATCGTTATATGAGACAGGTATTAAGCATGATTGCTTGATGCTGTTAAAGTGAGCTTTTACAGCTTATAAAGGTGGCACCACGGTCCCTCGTCCTTTTTTGGATGGGGGACCTTTTTGATTTTATAGAAAAAATTCAAATACAATAAATCGTGGAGTAAGAGTAGTAGGCAATCCGGAAAAACGTTAAAGAGAGCTGGTGATGGTGGAAATCCAGTACGTGGCCGGTTGTTGAATGGACTTACGAGAGGTTTTCTGAACAAGCTTGCACTGATTGCAGTAGGAAAACACGGGTTTCCGCCGTTATACGGATAGGATATCGAAGGAAGTACGTCATATTCCTTCTGTATCTGAAAAAGATGAAAAGATATTTCTTTTCAAAGAGAGGTGGCACCACGGTCGCAAACGTCCTCTATAAACACTTATGTTGTGTTTGTAGAGGGCGTTTTTATTTTACCAATTTTAAAGGAGTGAAAAATTTGACCTCAACGGCTCTGACTTATCAGTATGTGAAACTCGACGCAGAAGGCAAGACACCGATTCATGTTTTTGAAAATCTTTCAGGAACGAAAAAATTCCTGCTGGAAAGTACTTTCTCCCATGAGAAAAAGGGGAAGTTTTCCTTCTTGGGTATGAACCCATATCAAGAAGTAATTGGGCAGTCTGGTGAAACGACAATTCATCATTTGGAAAAAGGTGAAACAGAGAAGAAGGATATCCATGTGCTCCATTATTTAAAAAAACATCTTCCCAAAATGGAGACACATCTGCCGGTACCCTTTTTTGGAGGAGCAGTTGGATATGTAGGCTATGATGCCATCCGGGACTTTGAGGATATTGGCGGTCCGCTTCCCGACGAACTGCAATTGCCGGAAATTCATTTCATGCTTTTTAAAGACATCATCGTGTTTGATCATGCGAAAGAGGCAATTTACCTTATCGCAGTAAATCCGAATGGTGCACCTGATTCGAATTTAGACAATCGTGTCCAGGAATTGAAAGAGGTAGTGACAACTGAATCCTCATTATCAGTAGGAATGGAACATGCAGAATTTCTGCCACAGGAAGCGGAAGAGAGTTTCAAAGAAAAGGTGGCCAAAGCCAAGGAGTATATCGAGAAAGGTGAAGTGCTACAAGTTGTACTTTCCCAGAGGCTCACTGCTCAAATCAAAAATAAGCCAGATTTCCCGTTTTCCTTTTACAAGAGCTTAAGGGAGAGCAACCCATCGCCTTACATGTTTTACGTGGATTTCCAAGATTACAAGTTGCTAGGAGCTTCTCCAGAAAGCCTGCTCCAAGTGGTGGACAGAGAGGTTACAACTAATCCAATTGCAGGAACCAGGCCACGTGGAAACAGGGTGGAAGAAGATTTGAAGCTCGAAGCTGAATTACTGGCCGATGAAAAAGAACTTGCCGAACATGAGATGCTGGTCGAACTCAGTAAAGAAGATCTTGCTCGAGTTTGTGAAGAGGACAGTATCCAGGTCCCCACTGATATGGTCATTGAAAAATATCAACATGTCATGCATATCGTATCTGAGGTGAAAGGAAGATTACGGGAAGATTTATCAAGTATTGATGCTCTCATTTCCTGCCTCCCAGCAGGAACGGTATCTGGCGCTCCAAGACTTCGGGCGATGCAGATCATTAATGAACTGGAAGATAAAATGCGCGGACCTTATGGTGGAGGAATTGGCTATATCAATTACAACGGAGATTTGAATATGGCGTTGACGATCCGTTCCTTGTTCGTTAAAGGGGAGACAGCTTATCTGCAAGCGGGTGCTGGGATTGTCAGTGAGTCCGACCCAAGTAAGGAATATGAGGAAACATTGCATAAAGCACGTTCGTTGCTTGAAGCGGCATATGTTTCACAGTAGTAAGAAGAGAATTTAGATGAGAAGAGATGAGAAAGGGGCAAGAAAAATGAAATTTTATCTGAAAAAGTTGATGAATAAAGAGAATTTGACGTTGGAAGAAATGAAGCAGGCTGCAAGAGCATGTTTTACCGGGAATGTGTCACAAGCGGAAATTGCCGGTTTCCTTATTGCACTTCAGGCAAAAGGGGAGACTGCAGAAGAAATTACGGGGCTAGCGGAAGTCATACGTGAGAAATCTTCCTTCCATATGGAAAGGGACTTTGCTGCAATTGATAATTGTGGAACAGGAGGTGACCAATCTTATAGCTTTAATGTGAGCACAACATCAGCCTTTGTCATGGCCGGTGCGGGGCTGAAGGTGGCAAAGCATGGTAACCGGAGCATCTCCAGTAAGACTGGAAGTGCAGATGTGCTTGAGCAATTAGGTGTTTCACTATCTTTCTCAAAAGAACACGTGACTGAAATGATTCATGAAAATAACATTGCATTTTTATTTGCACCACATGTCCATGAAGCGTTGAAGCCATTCTCCGTCGTGCGGAAACATCTTGGAGTGCCGACAATCTTTAACATGATTGGTCCACTGACCAACCCAATCCAACTAGACAGCCAGCTTGTTGGTGTTTATCGAAAAGATTTGCTCCTAAAAGTTGCAGAATCACTGCAAAAACTTGGACGCCGTCGTGCCGTTGCTGTAACTGGAGCTGGTTCTTTGGACGAAGCATCTTTAGCAGGAGAGAATCACCTCGTCATCCTTGAAAACGGGGAGCTGACCAAAATGACGCTACATCCGGAGGAAGTTGGATTGCCGGTTTTTCCAAACGAAGCAATCCGCGGTGGAGATTCAAAGCAAAATGCAGAAATTCTCCTTTCCGTGTTACAAGGAAAAGAAGGTCCCTATTTAGATACCGTCCTTTTAAATGCTGGTCTGGGCATTTTTACGAGTGGCAAAGCTGTTTCCATTGAGGAAGGCATTTCTCTTGCAAGGGAAAGCATTAAATCTGGTGCTGCTCTGGATAAATTAGAACGCTTGATTGATTTCAGTAAAAAAATTCCTAGTGAGGTGTACTAATATGACAATTTTAGATAAAATTATTGCCCAAAAAAGAAAAGAACTTGTTGAGCTGATTAATCTTCCGTTGTTGAAGGAGGTGGAAAAGCCTGTCCCTACATTTAAGGAGCAGGTTGCTTCTTCCTCAAATATGAGCATTATTGCAGAAATAAAACGAGCTTCCCCTTCAAAAGGGGCAATTGACTTAACTGTTGATCCAATTGAACAAGCAAAGACTTATGAAGGAAATGGGGCAGCTGCCATTTCAGTTTTGACGGATGAAACATTTTTTAATGGCTCATTAAACGATTTGCATGCAGTTCGAAAGGCAGTGGATCTTCCAGTTTTATGTAAAGACTTTATCATTGATACACTGCAAATCGACCATGCACGTGCGGCAGGAGCGACAATTATCTTACTGATTGTTGCGGCTCTGGATGATGAAAAACTAAAAGAATTGTATGATTATGCAACAAATCTTGGCCTGGAGGTGCTCGTAGAAGTGCATGATGAAGTGGAAATGGAGCGCGCACTGGCTATCCAGCCCGAGATTATCGGTATTAATAATCGCAATTTGAAAACTTTTGAAGTGAATCTCGCGACGACCGAGAAACTTGCTTCGTATATCACAAATCCCAACACGATTTTGATTAGTGAAAGTGGCATGCGCGTAAGACAGGATGTTGAGAGAGTAGGTAAGGTGGGAGCCGAAGCAATCCTTGTTGGTGAAACACTCATGCGATCAGACGATTTAAATGCAACTTTTAGTGAAATGCAAATCCCTCTATCAAAAGGCAGTGAGCAACATGCTCGTTAAAATATGTGGCATTACGACGAGGGAAGCAGCCATTGCTGCAGTGGAAGCTGGTGCTGATTTTATCGGTTTTGTTTTTGCCGAGAGTAAACGGAAAATTACTCCGGCAAAAGCAGCTGAAATTGCTAAAAACGTACCTGTTTCTGTCAAAAAAGTCGGAGTGTTTGTAAATGAAAAACCTCTTGTCATGCGTGAAATTGCAAGTGAAGTCGGATTGGATTTCATTCAATTACATGGAGATGAATCTTCGGTCACTGCTGAAAGTTTACCGGTGGAAATCATCAAAGCTCTTCCGGCAGAGAAGCAGTTATTGGCCCAACACGATGATTACCCTTGCGATTATCTTTTAGTTGATACGCCGAGTAAAAGTGTTCGTGGTGGGACTGGTAAGACGTTCGACTGGGACGTACTCAATGAATGGAAAACGAACAAGAAACTAATCCTAGCTGGTGGACTTACTCCGGAAAATGTTCAGCAAGCAATTAAAAAGGTAAAACCAGTTGGTGTGGATGTATCCAGCGGAGTGGAGACGGACGGAAAGAAGGACATAGAAAAAATAAGACAGTTTATTAAACGAGCAAAGGAAAGGGAGGACGAGAAGCATGAAAACATACACCATGCCCAATTCACAAGGTAAATACGGGGAATTTGGAGGGCGGTTCGTTCCAGAATTATTAATGCCAGCAGTACTGCAATTGGAGAAAGCTTATCAAGAGGCAAAGGAGGATCCTGAATTTATTAAAGAACTAGATTACTATTTGAAGCAATATGTTGGTCGGGAAACTCCATTATATTTTGCCGAGCGGCTTACGGAAAAAGCTGGCGGTGCGAAGATTTATTTGAAACGTGAAGATTTGAATCATACCGGAGCACATAAGATTAACAATACGATTGGGCAGGCCTTGCTTACGGTCCGGATGGGGAAGAAAAAAGTGGTTGCAGAAACTGGTGCTGGACAGCATGGAGTTGCGACAGCGACGGTTTGTGCACTGCTTGGACTCGAATGTATCGTCTTTATGGGGGAGGAGGATATAAGGAGGCAGGCGCTAAATGTGCAGCGAATGGAATTGCTCGGTGCAGAGGTTCGCGGTGTGACTCAAGGTAGCGGGACTCTGAAGGATGCAGTGAACGAAGCGTTACGATACTGGGTAAATCATGTCGAAGATACCCACTATATTATCGGATCGGTAGTCGGACCACATCCGTTTCCGCAAATTGTTCGGGACTTTCAAGCGGTGATCGGTTTGGAAACGAAAAAACAAATCCTTCAGCAGGAGGGGAAACTTCCTGAGACAGTTGTAGCTTGTGTCGGTGGTGGAAGTAATGCAATGGGAATGTTTTATCCATTTATTGAAGAATACGATGTTTCGTTGATTGGAGTTGAAGCTGGTGGTAAAGGCATTAAAACAGGTCAGCATGCGGCAACACTTTCAGCCGGAAAAGTTGGCGTTTTGCACGGTACATTAACACATCTTTTACAAGATGAGCATGGGCAAATCGAAGAGGCCTTCTCCATCTCTGCCGGACTTGATTATCCAGGAGTTGGACCTGAACATAGTCATCTCCATAAGATTAACAGAGTGGCCTATACGTCAGTCACGGATGAAGAAGCATTAGAGGCTTTTCAATTGCTGTCACGTACAGAAGGAATCATTCCGGCACTGGAAAGTTCACATGCTGTAGCTCATGCGATGAAACTGGCTCAAAAAATGGCTGCCGATGAGACGATTGTCGTTTGCTTATCGGGACGTGGCGATAAGGATCTTTAGAAAAGTGGAAAATGAAAGGGAGGAAATAACATGGGAAGAGCTAAACTGGAACTAGTCTTGCAGCAAAAGCTTGCAGCAGGAGAAAAGATATTTTCGCCATTTATGACAGCTGGTGACGGGGGACTTGATGTATTGGAGGAAAGAATCCGATTCTTTGAGGAGAATGGAGCTTCTGTCATTGAACTCGGTATTCCATTTTCCGATCCTGTCGCAGATGGCCCAACGATACAGGAAGCAGGGATTCGGGCGTTAAAACAAGGAACAAACCTTCAAGCTGTGTTGGATATTTTACAAGAAACGAAAGATCGTCGTTCCATTCCGATTGTGATCATGACTTACATTAATCCGATTTTAGCATTTGGTGTGGAACAGTTTGCACTGAAATGTGAGCAGGCAGGAGTGGATGGGGTAATCATTCCGGATTTATCGATGGAGGAAGAAGACATTATTTCTCCAGCACTGCAAAAACATGATCTTGCTTTTATTAGGTTGGCTGCTATGACGAGTCCAAAAGAGCGTTTAATTGAATTAGCCAAGCGTTCAGAAGGGTTTCTTTATGCCGTGGCTGTGACTGGGACGACTGGTGCTAGGGAAAAACATGACTCCCATGTTACCACGTATTTGCAAGATTTAAAGACTTATAGTCGTGTTCCGGTGTTGGCGGGATTTGGAGTGTCAACAAGTAAACAGGCAAGAGAGCTTAGCGAACATTGTGATGGAGTAATCGTCGGAAGTAAAATCGTTCAGCTCTTGCATGAAGGAAAGTTGGATGAAATAAAGCGGTTAATAGAGGGGAGCAGGAAAGCGGGGAGCTTGTCCTGACATATCTCATTTTCGTTGTGTAGACCTTCTTGGAGATGATATATTATAGTGGAACATTCAGACATATTAGATAAGTATCATCAATTAAAGGAGGTGTAACATTGTCTAAAGCAGTAATCTTAGATGGTTATACGTTAAACCCTGGAGATCTCGATTGGAAGCCACTTCAGGAATTAGCAGATTTCGAGATTTATGACCGTACAACTTATTCCATAGAAGAAGCACCTCTCATTATTGAACGGGCGAAAGATGCTGAAGTCATTTTAACGAATAAAACACCACTGACGAAAGAAATTCTTGACGAACTTCCGATGTTGAAATATATCGGTGTGCTTGCGACAGGTTACAATGTGGTCGATGTGGAAGCTGCTAAAGAAAGAAATATTACAGTAACGAATATTCCAAGTTATGGGACGGATACGGTCGCTCAAGCTGCGATAGCTTTACTGTTAGAACTTTGTCATCGTACGGGAGACCATAGTAACGCCGTAAAGAATGGGGAATGGACGAACAGCCCTGACTTCTGTTTCTGGAATCATCCAATCATTGAACTATCAGGTAAGACAATGGGCATTATCGGATATGGGCAAATAGGGCAAACGACTTCCCGTATTGCTCAAGCATTTGGCATGAAAGTGCTAGCGTACAATCGTACCCGAGAAAAAGTCATCGAAACGGAAAGTGTACGCTATGCAACACTTGAAGAACTATATCGTGAAGCAGATGTGATTATGCTGCATTGTCCATTGACAGAGGAAAATGAAGGTTTCATTAATAAAGAGTCTATTGAACAAATGAAAGATAGTGTCCTCATCGTTAATAATGCTCGTGGTGCTCTTATCAATGAAGCGGACCTTGCTGATGCATTAAATCGAGGGAAAGTTGCAGGAGCAGGTCTTGATGTGGTATCAGAAGAACCGATATCAGAGGATAACCCGCTCCTAAAAGCAAAAAATTGCATCATCACTCCACATATAGCTTGGGCAAGTCTAGAAGCAAGGCAGCGGCTGCTGGATATTGCTGTTGAAAATTTAAGCAAATATTTGGAGGGAAATCCTATAAACGTTGTGAATCAGTAAATGGATACAAATAATCCCCTTTTAATCAGTTGAGAAGGGGATTCTCTCATTCCGCACTTTCAGGCTTCATTTGCTTCTCTACGCTTCTCATTACTCGCCAAATATTAAAGATAGAATAGCCTAGCATTAATATGCCTGGAATGATAAGGCAGAGTATGATGCCTTGAGGGGATTGAAGAAAACTTACAGCATAACCAACCATGGGGATCGTTATCCCTGTATACAAGCCAACAATATTTTCAGCCAGTACTGGATTTCTGTCTATCGCATTATTATTATCACCTTTTGTCGTGTATAGAACATTGTTATCAGTTTGATTCACCTCGGTGATCCGGTGGGTAATCAGCGTATTTTGATCTTCCAAGAATGTGATGACGTCACCTGGTATTAGACTATTCTTTTCTTCTTCTGTTACGGATTCAATGATAATAATCGAACCAGTTTGAATACCCGGTTCCATTGAGCCGGATAGGACGGTCTTTATTTGGTAACCAAAAAGTTCTGGTTTTCCTCCTGAGAGAGCTGTGGAAATGACAAGTAATCCTACGGTGATCAATGCAGTATAAAATAATACTGAAAGTATTGAACTCAACCACTTAAATACTCTACGCATAATCATTTTTCTTCATCCTCCTCATCTTTAGGCATGTTTTCTTCTTCATCTTCTAAATTCTCTTCCGTTACCATCTCACTATCATCTCCTGATTCCCATACTCCAATCTCAATGGAGCTTTCAACGACTTTAGTTTCCTTAATATAAGCAACAGTCGGTGAGGATACGTATGTAATAGAGAGGAGGAGTAGATAAAAAACAGCAGCTGTCTTTAACAATGTTTGAAATAATGTTTTCGCATATCTTATCCTCATTTATAAAACCGCCTTTCAACCGTCATGCTCATTCCTCTTTATGTTTTCCATCTCTTTGCATAGCTTCGAATTGCCATTTCAAATTCAAGACATCTCCTTGAAAATGGTTTTGATTTTCCCCGTTATCAAGAAAACTGAAACGAACGGTGAACTTCTGGGGTGTGCTTTGGGTAGGTAAGGAATCCAATATGGTTGTTGGCTCATTATTTAATTGGGAGAGTGACTTTTCGAATAGACTTTTCTTTTCCTCCTGATGAATGAGTTCCACGATTATATAATCAGCGAGGTCATCTCCTTCATTAGGCTCCCCATGATCTACAATCTCGTAAGAAGTAATTAACTGAATCTCTTTCATGTCGATAGAACCTTCATTCGTCAACTCAAAGTCACTTTGTATCGAGTCGCCGGGGATGAAATCAGAAAGTTGGATAATGCTTGAAGTATCAATTCCTAATTCCATTAATCCAATTTCAAAGGAATTGTTCGTATCTTTACTATCCGTAAAGTAAGCGCTCGTTCCTCCGACAATCAAACTCAATCCAACCATTGCAAAAAATATACTAGTCACTAATTCTTTTGTTTTCTTCACCCGAACCTCCTCCTATGATAGATGTTTTATGTAAAGAATAAATGTTGAACTATCTTTGAAAATTTGGCGGCCAAAGTTATATGTCGTTTTCCTTATCCTCTGGCCGCCGGTAGCCCGTTCTACTATTCTCTTAACAGTTTATTTCTTAATAGACCCCTACAGCATTATAGGCTTGTTTCACTGCTTGAACTGCAGCAGAGTCTGCACCGTATAGATCTGTTGCAGCCTGGATTGCAGCTTGTCTCATCATACTGAAATCAGAGTTGCGTGTCAGGTAGTTGGCGAGGGCACGGTAATAGATTTGTTCTGTTGCTTCACGTCCGACACCTTCCACCACTACACCGTAATGTTCGCCACCTTCTGAAACGAGGTATGCGGCTTTATTATTGATACTACTATTGATGTGAACCCCACCATTATCCAGTGGACCTTCATAACGTAAGCTCCAGTGATCTGGGTATGGTGCTGCCGTTCTTCTCTCTATCAAAACGGCTGGGTCTTCCAATGATCGCAATCCAATGGTACCGTCTGCCATAATATCTTCCCCAATGATCCAATCATCCCGATCAACCATCGCGCCGAAGATATCTGCAAAGGATTCATTAAGAGCTCCAGATTCGTTTCTGTAAATCAAGTTGGCTGTATGCTGAACTACACCGTGGGACATTTCATGTGCTGCAACGTCCAGTCCTGCAGCTAGATTATGGAAACGGACACCATCTCCATCACCATAAGACATATAAACGCCGTTCCATGATGCGTTCGCCCAATTCTCTCCTACGTGGACTCTTGAAAGTAATGGTTGTCCATTATCATCGACAGAATCCCGATTGAACGTACGTTTGAAGTAATCATAGGTTATTTGAGCGTTTGCATGGGCATCAACTGCCGCTCCGTCCGTAAACATCTTACTGACACTGGTGACTAGAGCATCGTTATGGTTATTATCGAAAGTCAGTACTCCTTGACCTCTTGTTTGGTCATGAAGGCCATATAATCCATCAAGTAATGATGCTTCGAATTTCCGCCTTTCACCAAACACTCCATTTCCGAATGCTGTCACGTTATGGGCAGCATTATAACTGTCTACTACTTTGCCATTTGTCGCATCAATAAAGTAATGCCAAAATCCAACTTGTGGTTCTGAAGTGGAAGCTGTGACAAGGTACGTATGGTAGAATTTGTCCTTATATTCATAGATATATTGCTCAGCTTTCACCTCGCCATCATAATTTTCGACAGTGCCAATTCGCTTTTCTAAAGCTGCTTTAGCTTTATCTATTGCAACTTTTTCAGAAATGATATTCTCGATTTCTATCATTTCTTTAGCTAGGTCTGGTATGACTGTACCGAAGTAGGAAGTGACATTATCATTCTCATCTAGAGTAATCGTCTGGCCTCCGTTGTACACTGGAATCCCTTCATAGACCTGCTCAAGCTTGAAGTGATGGGTACCTGTACTGTCATCAGCGATCTCGTCGACAATAATAAAGCTTTCTTCTGCTTCACTTTTATTCAATTTAAATTTAGCGCTGTTTTGTTTCAAAAATTCAATTGCAATCTCTTCTTTGCTCAATTTCTGAGGAGCACTCCAGTTATCGATGATGTAGGAAGGGGTTTCATGTACTTCGTTAATTTTGACTTCTTCCGCAGAGGCGGACCCGGTGGTGAAGAATGCTCCTAGACCAATAGATAAAGCTGCAATCGATGAATATACTTTAATTCTTGTATTCAATCTACTCATCCTCCAAATCATTTTAATTGTTTAGTTGATGGGTATATGATTCTAGCGTTCTTCACCATCTGTTTGAGTCGCCTGGAACGTCCAGACTAGTTCTAGACTATCTCCCTGGAAAATATTCTGGTCTTCATCATTATCAACAAACTCGAATTCTACCCAGAAATCATTCGTGGCTCCAGGTTCCAATCCGCCTTTCTGTCTCCATAACGGATCCCAAATGTCTCTTTGGACTACATCCGGGTCCATATTTTGAAGTTCACTTAGTGTGGTCTGGAAAATGGGTTCACTTTCTTTATCCCAGTTCCACAGGAAGTTAACGCGGATGTGATCACCAAAATCCTCTGAGCCGTTGTCTGAATTGACGTCAATAACATTGTAGGCGGTTTCAAGATTCACCGTGTCGATCTTCAAGCTACCGCTATTGGTGAGTACAAACTCACGCATGATGGAGTCACCTGGTTTAATATTATCGATATTGATTACTGTTTCTGGGTTTAGTGATAAATCTAATGTTCCTGCAGCGAATACGTTGTTCGTCACTACTTGGTCACTGAAATAAGCGAAGGTTCCACCTACCAGTAAAGAGGTTCCTAAAACAGCCGTAGCAATACTTGAACTGAGTTTTTTTCTGATTTTCATTTTTTCATCTCCTATTCCGATTTTTACTAGATTTAGAAGCTAAGGTTATATATGGGAACTAGAATGATAATACCCCCTTTCAAAGGTATAGGGTCAATGAATCTTCCTCATCACCTCCTAAGGATTTATCTATATATAGGCGTTCAAAGATGAGCTTCAAAGGATGGTGCCTAAGTTAACATGGTAAAGTTAATGAAAGGTGAACGCTTACGATGTGAGATTCAAATAGTAGGTTCATGAAGTATTCGTCAAATTTACTGAAATAATCACTAAATTTTTCGATATGTGAGTGGATGTGGGATTGGTGAATAGACTCATTTATGATTGCTTGTCTACCCATTTCATCTGTTTATTAAATACATCAGATTGATAAAGGTATTACCACGCAAAACATATTCTTTCAAATTTCTCAGCAGATGTCAGAATATAGGTAATAAGTCTGCAGTTGAGATATTTGTAAGTTTAATTCTAATTATTATAAATAATTATGTCGTATTCACTATAATATACAATCCAAAAAAATGGTAGAGGGTATTTTTGTTGGAAACGCACTAATATCGTCTATTATTGTCGAATATGTATAAAATAATAGAAGAAGAGTATAGTAGAATTGGTTTTCTCGGAGATATCGTATAGAAATGTAGAGTATAGTTATAATTTACAGAACCTTAGAAATATAGTAATATATGACTAATAACATATATCTTTATATGGTTAAGGAGGAACTATTTTGGTCAACGTACAGCAAACCGAGAAGTTAACTTCCCTTTATTCTGAAATCGAAGCGAATTTTGAAGAGATGAGAGACTGGAGAAGACATATGCATATGCACCCGGAGCTCTCCTTTGAAGAAGTGAAAACCGCCAAATATATCGAGGAGAAGTTACGGAGTTTTAACTTGGAAGTAAAAACAAATGTAGGTGGAAGAAATGGATTGATCGGGATTTTGAAAGGTGCAAACCCTGGAAAAACAATTGCATTACGGGCCGATTTTGATGCCCTTCCGATCGATGATGAGAAAGATGTGCCTTATAAATCGATGAACCCTGGTGTTATGCATGCTTGTGGTCATGATGGTCATACTGCTGCGTTACTTGGTACCGCGAAGGTGCTCAGCAACTATAAACAACATATTAACGGAACGGTGATTTTCATTTTCCAGCCAGCTGAGGAAAAGCCACCAGGCGGAGCGAAGTTTATGATTGAAGAAGGTATTCTGGATGAAGTTGATGCTGTGTTCGGTGCCCATCTCGGCTCAGAAATACCTTTAGGGAAAGTAGCGGTTGGCGCAGGTTATAAAATGGCGGCTGTGGATAAATTTGAAATCCGTATAAAGGGCAGAGGCGGCCATGGTGCAAGACCAAATGAAACGATTGATTCTATTATTGTCGGCACAAGCGTTGTCGAAGCGCTCCAAAAAATTGTGAGCCGTAATGTTGACCCGTTAAAATCTGCAGTTGTGACCGTCGGTGTCTTCCAAGCCGGCAATGCTTTTAATATTATTGCTGATTCTGCGAGAATCGAAGGAACAGTGCGGACGTTCGATGCAGCTGTTCGTGACCAAGTAGAAGAAAGAATGCGCTCGATTTTAGAAGGAATTACGAATGCATTTGGTGCAACGTTTGAGATTGACTATCTTCGTGGTTATCCGGCGCTCTATAATCATGAGACAGAAACGGAACTGGTAAGGAATGTTTTATCCCAGCCATTTAAAGAAGAAAACATTGTTGAATTCCAGCCAACCATGGGGGCGGAGGATTTTTCATACTTCCTGAATGAAAAATCAGGAACATACTTCCGTGTAGGTTCTCGAAACGAAGATGAAAAGACACACTTTCCGCACCACCATCCGAAGTTCGATTTTGACGAGCGGGCACTGATGAATATCAGCAAGTCTTTCGTTACGATCGTTTCACATTACCTCTTTGATTAACTGATTCATCAGAATAAGTTCATATATGTGTTCTAAAAGTGGGGCGAAAATATGTCCCACTTTTTTATGTGCAAACAAACAGAACCTTTATTCCTCCAGAGGATACAATATAGGGAGAGGAAGGTTGACTCTAAGTTTGTTTAAAAAGGGTTGATCACTTGGGGGGATATAAAATGTTTGAAGCTGGGCAAGGCGCAGCATACATGTCACAGGGTGAAAATATGGATAAGGTGAAGAAACTTAGTGTGGTAAATAATGAGGCTTATATGAATAAGATCGGAAGGCCTGGCGCTTTTGGAGCGATGGAAGACGCAAAGATGGTCGATGAAGGAGCTCTGACTAGCGTCCAATATTATAATAAATTGCAAGATGACGACGCAGAAGGAAAATGAATGGAGAACACCAACAAACAGACTATATCTGAATGTTGGTGTATTTGTTTAATCATTGATATAGAATATCCTAGTCTCCCGTATGGTATCACCAGCTTTGTTGGCTGCTTCAAACGTGACGACATGGAATTTCTCTTGGAGCTTTTCTTCGAGCTGTAGTGACAGCGTTGCAGTTTCTTCATCAAAAGAAGGTACATAAGGTATTCCATCCACTATGATTCTGATACTTTCCAAATCAAGCTCTGTATAATCTTCAATCTTAGCCTGTAGAACTGGTGTGGTAGTTTGGATGATTTCTCCCATTTCATATTCAGGTTCAATAACAGGTCCAGCGGTTTTCACCTCTTGATTAATATCCGCAATGGATTCCACTTCTTCGAGCAATCTTAAAATATTTCCACCTAGAATTTTTTCGATATCTTCTAGGCTATACCCCCGATGAGCGAGTTCATCCGTAATTAAAGGTAGATCTTCTGCGGATTGTAAATCCTCAGGCAACGGTGCGCCGTCGAAATCAGACCCAATCCCAACATGATCAATTCCCATGATATCTACCGCATAATCAATATGATCGACAATGTCTGAAACGTAACCAGTTGAGTTATTTGTTAAAAAGGCTGGGAAAAATACGATACTGAGTACACCGCCATTTTCTTTTAATGCGAGCATCTCATCATCTGTCAAATTCCGCTGATGCTGTTTTAATCCATAGACGCCAGAGTGTGATGCAATAATTGGAGCTTCACTGACTTGGATTACATCCCAAAATGTTTCCCGGGACATATGGGAGACATCAACCACCATTCCTAGTCGGTTCATTTCTTTGACGACTTCCGCACCTAAATCAGTCAATCCGCCATTGGAAGGTGTTTTTGCCGGATCACCATAAACGCGATCAGCTCCTTCACCAAGTGCATTGGAATAATTCCAGTTGAATCCAATTGCTTTTACACCAAGGTCATTGTATTGGTGAAGCAATTCTATCGCATTATGCTCTTCCAGTGAATAAGCACCTTCGATGGTAGGGACTGCTGCGAGTTTTCCTTCACCCACAGTTTGTTTTATTTCAGCACTGTTTTGAGCAATTTTAAACGTATCTGGATTGTTACGCTCTGTCCAATAGAGTGCATTCAATAAAGCGAGTGTTCTACTAATGGAACGAGCATTATTATCATAAAAACCAGAAGTGTATGCTGCGAAAAATGCTACATGAAGTCCACCAGCTTTTGCCTTTGGGATATCCAGGTGAAAATCTGTTTCTTCACCAATGTCTATCTTAGGCAACCAAGTAGATTCATCAATGGCGAGCATCATCGTGTCGTTATGAGTATCGACAACAGTCGGCTCGTAGAATAAATAATCGACCGCTTTTGTATGGATAAGTTGTACATGGCTAAAACCTGGAAATGCTAGAAATAAAGCGAATGACAGTAAGTATGCAAACCGTTCCATGATATCCTCCTAAATACACTATCTTATTCTATTAGTCTAGCATAATTTGTTCTCAGATGACGGATATTAGGGGCTGGTCGACAAATGAATTCTTCACGGTCTGTCCTTGATCTGAAGTGCATATAGATAGAAGGAAGAATTTCAAGGGGAATCCAAAGGAGGGATTGAATGGGGAAGAAGCTTTGGTTATTTGGTCTGTTGATGTTAGCCCTATTGATTTTTGTTGCTTGTAGCGATAAGGATAGCGAAGGTGATGCAGAAGATACCAACCCTGGAAAAGCTGAGACAGGTGATGAAAATGACAGGACTCTCACGATTGCCATTGGAGCGGATATGGTGACATTTGATGTGCATGATCATATCAATACATCTACAGAGGCCATTCATGTGAATATGTTCAATTATTTAGTGAAGCGCGATAATGAGACTGGTGAGATCGTTCCTGATTTGGCCGAGTCTTTCGAGAACATCGATGACTATACATGGGAGTTCAAATTGAAAGAAGGAGTCACTTTCCATAATGGTGACGAGTTGACATCAGCTGATGTGAAGTACTCTCTTGAGCGGGTCGCTTACGGGGAAGAATTACGGGATTACACGAATTATAACCAGATTAAAGAAGTGGAGATCATTGATGATTATACATTCAGGATTATCACCCATGAACCAGAGCCTGTCTTGCTTAATCGGATTTCCCGTATTGCATCTGGTATCTTACCATCCAAATATATTGAGGAAAATGGATTTGACCACTTTTTAGAGAATCCTATCGGAACGGGTCCGTTTCAGTTCGTGGAATGGGTGAGGGACGACCGGATTGTATTTGAAGTATATGACGATTACTTTGGCGGAAAAAATCCGGATTGGGATAAATTAGTTTTCCGGATTATTCCTGAAAACTCCACAAGAGTCTCTGAACTGTTGACAGGTGGAGTCGATATCGCGGTGAACGTTCCACCTGCTGACTGGGAGCGAGTTGAAAATCATGAAGGCACGTATTTAGCTCAGGAAACATCGAATCGGACATTAATGATTTTCTTACGATCTACAGAAGGTTACCCTACTTCCGATCAACGTGTCCGTGAAGCACTGGACCTTGCCATAGATAACGGAGCGATAGTGGAAAGTTTACTTGGGGGAGCCGGCGTACCGACGATTACTAGAGTAGCACCTGGAAACTTTGGATTTGCGGAACATTTATATGATACGTACAACTATGACCCAGAGCGGGCAAAAGAGTTACTTGAAGAAGCTGGCTATCCAGATGGTTTTGAAATGACTTTCCATTCTCCGCGGGGCCGTTATTTGCAAGATGCTGAGATTGCAGAAATGGTCGCTGGAATGTGGGCCCAGATTGGCGTGACGGCAAACATTGAATTTATGGAATGGAGTAACTTCGTAGAGCTCCGAAATGCGAAAGAAAATAAAGACGCTTACTTACTTGGTCTAGGAAATTCCATGTTCGATGCAGCGAATGCGCTTGATTATTATAGTGCGACACGATTTGAGGGAGAAACGGATTACCGGAATGATGAATTGGAAGAACTGTTGGCTGCAGCAATGTCCAACATGGACCCGAAGGAAAGAAGTGAACAGTATGTACGCGCCCAGGAGATCATCGCCGAAGATGTTGCACACATTGTATTGCACCAGGAGTCGATTAATATTGGAGTAAGTGAAAGAATCAACTATACTCCGACAATGGACGAAATGATTTATGTGGAGACGATTACAAAGAAATAATCCGAAGTGGGTTTCCCGAAAATGAAAATCCATTTGGGGAACCTCACTTTTTCCCATTCGTAAAGGGGGATAAGCTTATGAATTACTTTATCAAAAGAGTTCTGGAAATCATCCCAGTATTATTTATTATTTCATTCATCGTCTTCGTCCTCGTGTTTGTAGCAGGTGACCCGGTTGCATTGTTGCTGCCGGAAGATGCACCAGAAGAGGCCGTAGAAACACTGCGAACGTCCTTAGGATTGGATGACCCCTTTTATGTGCAGTACGGCAGGTATGTTGTCAACATGCTGCAGGGAGATTTCGGAGATTCATTCCGATACGGCCAAGATGCGATGTCACTTGTGTTGGAGCGGCTCCCCGCCACGTTGGAACTTGCGATTGCCTCGATTTTGGTTGCGATTATGATTGCGATACCTTTGGGAATCTGGTCTTCTACAAAAAAGAACTCATCCATTGATTTAGTCGCTACTGGAGCGGCGGTCCTCGGAAAAGCGATGCCGAATTTTTGGCTCGGTATCATGCTGATTTTATTATTTTCCGTAACACTTGATATGCTTCCTGTCTCGGGAAGGGGAAGTTTTTCTCATTTGATATTGCCGGCGATTACTCTAGGTACTGGGATTGCTGCTGAAATGACGAGATTGATCCGTTCGAGCATGCTGGAGACTTTAAGTCAGGATTATATCCGTACTGCGAAAAGTAAAGGCTTAAGAACCGGGATTGTCGTCTATAAACATGCATTTCGTAATACGCTTGTTCCTGTCGTTACCATTATTGCCTTGCAAACATCAACGCTTATCGGTGGAACGTTAATTACAGAAACGGTCTTTGCCTGGCCGGGGATTGGCCAATTACTTATCCAGGCGGTGAATACCCGTGATATGGCAATCGTTCAGGCATGTGTGATGGTCATTGCTTTCTTTGTCATCGTCATGAATTTAATTGCTGATTTGCTCTACCAAGTCTTAGACCCTCGGATCAGATATAAGTAGGAGGTGGGTAACATGCCGGATTCGCTGCCGATGCAAAATAATCTTGTGAAAAACTCAAAATGGAAACGTTGGCTGAAACTTCTGTTACGCAGCAAAACGGGAACGGTTGGGTTATTGATTGTACTTACCATTGTGTTCGTTGCCATATTTGCTCCATGGCTTGCACCGTATGAACATAGTGTCATCGATCCGTTAAATACCCATAAACCTCCATTCTGGATGGAGGGGGGAGATATGGCAAATGTTCTCGGAACGGATAATTTAGGGCGGGATATATTAAGCCGGATTATCTATGGTTCACAAGTTTCTTTGTTAGTCGGCATTTCATCTGTTGTTTTAGCCGGGGTCATCGGTGTTTTGGTCGGTTTGTTTGCGGGATATTTTGGTGGATTCCTTGATGCCTTTTTCATGAGGCTTGCCGATTCATTTTTAGCGATCCCGAATATTCTATTGGCCTTAGTGATGCTTGGTGTATTTGGCCCGGGATTGATGACTTTAATTCTGGTTCTCGGTGTCACGAATTGGGTGCAATATGCTCGGATTATTCGTGGGGAAGTGTTGTCTATTAAAGAGCGGGACTTCGTGAGGGCAGCGAAAACCATCGGTGTTAAAAATCGTAATATTATTTTTTCACATCTTTATCCGAATGTCATATCCTCTTTTATTGTCGTCGCGACTTTAAGTGTTGCAAGCACGATTATTCTTGAGTCGTCGTTAAGCTTCTTAGGGTTAGGCATTCAGCCGCCACAAGTATCCTGGGGAACGATATTGAGCGATGGCCGTGATTACTTGGCGACAAGCTGGTGGTTAGCGACATTTCCTGGGCTTGCCATCACGATTGCTGTATTAGGAATCATTTTCTTAGGAGATTGGCTACGGGATGTGATGGATCCGCGCTCGGTGAAGTAAAGGGGGAGAGGCAATGAACGATATACTGCTAGAAGTGAAACAATTAAAAACATATTTTTTTACAGAAGATGGTATTGTACCGGCAGTTGATGATGTCTCTTTTAACATTCATAAAGGTGAAACCGTAGCAATTGTAGGAGAATCTGGTTCAGGGAAAAGTGTTACCTCTCTTTCCATCATGCGATTGATCGAGGAACCAGGAAAAATTGTCGGTGGTGAAATAAACTTTGAAGGCATAAATTTAAATAAAGTTCCAAGGATGAAAATGAGGGAAATTCGGGGTAATAGAATAGCAATGGTGTTTCAAGAACCGCTAACCTCTTTAAATCCAGTGTTTACGGTCGGGAATCAACTGGCGGAATCGATTAAGCTTCATCAAAAGAAAAGTAAAAAAGAAGCAAGGGAAATAGGTATCGAGATGCTGCGAAAAGTGGGAATAGCAAGGCCGGATAAAGTTTACGATCAGTACCCGCATGCATTAAGCGGAGGAATGAGACAACGGGTTATGATTGCGATGGCTTTGTCATGCAGCCCGAAGCTGTTGATTGCCGACGAACCGACGACGGCACTTGATGTAACGATCCAGGCACAAATCTTAAGATTAATGAGGGATTTAATAAAAGAATTGGATACGTCGATTCTATTAATCACACATGATCTTGGAGTTGTTGCCGAAATGGCGGATACCGTAGTCGTGATGTATGGTGGGCAAGTTGTGGAGAAGGCGGATGTGTTCACATTATTTAAAGAACCGAAGCATCCGTATACGAAAGGATTGATGGATAGTTCACCTAAAATACATGAATGGAACGAAGAACTAGTATCTATACCAGGTACAGTCCCTAGTCCATTCGAATTTCCGATAGGGTGTAAGTTTGCTGACCGGTGCCCGCATGTGATGAATAAATGTAAGGAAGAAATTCCTTCCTTGATAGAAATCCGTAAAGGGCAGGAAGTCAGGTGCTGGCTACACAGTGAGAAGGTGGTGGACTTGGAATGAGCCAATTGCTTGAAGTAAAAGGGTTGAAGAAATCTTTTGATGTTACTAGGGGGTTGATCAAAAGGAAAAAGCAGTATTTACATGCCGTCAATGATGTCAGCTTTTCCGTACAAAAAGGAGAGGTGTTAGGTATTGTCGGTGAATCGGGCTGTGGAAAATCTACACTTGGAAATTTAATTATCCAACTGCTTGAGCCGACAGAGGGTGAGATCATATTTGATGGTGTGGATTTACGCAAGCTACCCCCAGAACAATTGCGGAAAAAACGTGAAGATATTCAAATGGTTTTCCAAGATCCTTTCTCCTCGTTAAACCCTAGGAAACGTGTCTTTGATATAATCGCTGAGCCATTAAAGACCCATGGTTCATATAATAAAGTAGAACTTGAACATGAAGTACTCCAATTAATGGATGTAGTAGGTTTGAATCGTTCCTATCTGAACCGCTACCCTCATGAATTCAGTGGGGGACAGAGGCAGCGAATAGGAATTGCTCGGGCAATCGCGCTCAAACCAAAATTGATCATCTGTGACGAGCCGGTTTCGGCCCTCGATGTATCGATTCAGTCACAAATCTTAAATTTACTTAAAAAACTACAAAAGGAGCTGCAGCTGACGTATATTTTCATCGCCCATGGGCTGCCAGCGGTAAAACATGTTAGCGATCGGATCGCTGTAATGTACTTGGGCAAAATCGTTGAACTTACAACGAAAGAAAATTTATTTACAAATCCGATGCATCCCTATACGGAAGGACTATTGTCAGCCATCCCGATTCCAGACCCGACAGCGAGGAAAGATGAGCGGAGATTGTTAGAAGGTGATATACCAAATCCAGTGAATCCACCAACCGGTTGCGCATTCCACACCCGTTGTCCTTATAAAACGGAACTTTGCGAGCGAGTGGAGCCTGAGTTTACGGAGAAACGAGACGGGCATTTTACAGCATGCCATCATCCACTCAAGGAGGGAAAGGGAATTATATCTCAACATGAAAAATACTAAAAGAAGGAAAGTGGAGACAATTAGTACGTATGACATATTACCTTATCTGACTGCAAATAAGGAAAGGATAAAGGAGGAGTTATTGGAATTGGTTAGAGCGGAGTCGCCTAGCCATGATAAAGATTTGTTGTTTCATTGTGAGCAAACGATCAAACGAATTTTTACAACACATTTTGGGGATTTGTTTGAATTAGAACAGTTCCCGATGGAGCACACCGGAAATCATTTCAAATATGAGATACCTGCTCAACCTGGACCGCGTATATTATTTTTATCCCATTATGATACGGTTTGGGATAAAGGGGTATTACCAATCAAGGAAAAGCAGGGAAGGATATATGGGCCAGGAATTTTTGATATGAAAGCTGGTCTGCTTTGCTCCATCTGGTCTGTGAAAGCTTTATTGCAAACAAAAGGAAGTCTTCCTTTTTCGCCGGTATTTTTATTCACTGGTGATGAAGAAATTGGGAGTTCCACTTCTAAAGAGATTATCGAACGAGTGGCTCGTACATGTGATGCAGTGTTTGTAATGGAACCACCGACTGCACGGAGTTACTCACTTAAAATAGAAAGAAAAGGCGTTGGAGAATATAAAATTAAAACAACTGGAATCAGTGCCCATGCGGGAAATCATCATAAAGATGGTGCAAGTGCCATCCTGGAAATGTCCAAAATCATTCAACAATTGGAAGGGCTCACGGATTATAAAAAAGGTACAACTGTCAATGTTGGAAAAATCAACGGTGGATCGGTAAGTAATGTCATTCCGGAATTGGCGGAGATTGAAGTCGATTTTCGGGTGAGGAATATGGAAGAAGCAAGGCGAGTCCAATATTCTATTGAATCATTAACGGTGAGCAACCCAGAGGTTGATATTTTCATAGAAGGTGGATTGAATCGACCGCCACTGGAAAGGACAGAAGAGAATATTTCCTTATTTGAAGTCGCAAAAGCAGCGGGCAGAAGGTTGGGAATGGAAGTAAAGGCTGCAAGCGTGGGGGGAGGAAGTGATGGGAATTTCACATCAGCCATCGGTATACCGACATTGGATGGGTTAGGTATACCTGGAGGCGGACCTCATGCAAGATCAGAGCATGTGAAGTTCGACCTGTTTCCTGAGAAGTGTGCACTTGTAGCGGAAACGCTGATTCAATTAACAACAAAAGGGTGGAATCTACATCCAGGTACAACCTCTGTTAAATGAGCAAATTCTACCATGTAAAACTAGTGACCGGCCTGTTTGTGGAGGCATTACCTCAACAAATAGGCCGGTTGTTTTGTGTTTTTTTCCTTATTATCAAACCATCTTAGTCCCAGATTTTAAGTCCTGCTTCAAGAGCAACTTCTTTCACAGACTTGCTCTCCCGTGTGGAATCAATTTCTTTAGCTGTTTAGGAGACTGAATGAAATCCGGTTAGGGTAGTGTTTATTGAAATAGACAAATCAAGGTAGATTTTTTGTGTTCAGCGTTCCTTATTGACTTGCCAGACCCAAAAATTTCAATGCTGCTCCAACAATAGTTATAATGGAAATGTACATAAAACATGATGATTTTTGTTATATAAACGGATATAGAATCCTGCCTTGAATGGGGTAAAAATTAATGATGAAATATGACTTACCTGGAAAAGTAAAAGAACAATTGGAATTAAAAAGGAGAACGGATCCTGGTTCATTTGAATATTTGATCCGACCAGGTGGATACGTTCCACCTCATATGGATTTGCTTGCTGATGCAATTATCGCTTTAAGCATGGGGAAAAATATTTTATTAAAAGGTCCTACGGGAGCTGGGAAAACGAAATTCGCAGAAACACTGTCCCATTTATTCAGACAGCCGATGTTCAGCGTGAATTGCTCGGTCGATCTTGATGCGGAAAGTTTGATGGGGTTCAAGACACTTGCTTACGAAGGGGATAAGCAGGTGATTGACTTTGTGCCTGGTCCAGTAACGAATGCAATGAAAGATGGCAGTTTCTTATATATTGATGAGATTAATATGGCAAAACCAGAAACCTTGCCGTTGATCAACGGTGTTCTGGATTATCGTCGTACGATAACGAACCCGTTTACGAATGAAATCATTACAGCGAATGAAGGATTCGGTGTTATTGCCGCCATTAACGTAGGCTATATTGGTACGGTGCCATTGAATGAAGCGTTGAAAAACCGCTTCATCGTCATTGAAGTCCCTTATATCGAAGGGGAACAGCTCAAAAAATTAATTCAGGATACGACCAGTTTGACTGATGAAAGGACAATCGATTTATTTGTACGGTTATCCGGTGATTTGATAACAGCTGTCGAACAGGGAAAATTGCCGGAGGAAGCAGCATCGATTCGGGCATTACTTGATGCTTGTGACTTAAGTGGGTTCATACAACCAAAACGGGCAATCCTGAGGGCTATCGTTGATAAACTCGAGGAAGAGAGAGAACGAGAATTTGTGAAAAACCTAGCTGAAACATTATTTTAAAAAGGAGCATGTACTATGTATCGTTTTCATGATTCTCGAGTACGAACCGACTTTTTCATGCAACTGCAGGATTTAACGACTGTTTTAGCTGGTAATGCTGAATTGAAATTTGAATTTAGTTTCGGCGCGAGTATTGATGTCATCAATCGGAAATTGACTGCAAGCAGGTTTTGGGAAAAGCTCGACGAGGAAACCAAAGAGGCAGGGCTGAAAAGTGATGTCTATTTACGAGCGTTGGGAACAATGAAACATTCCGATGTGCCGACAATGCAGTCATATATGAAAATCATGCAGGAATCAAGACTGCAGAAGTTTTCCAGTCAGCTTTTCGCTTTGTTGGAGGATTTACGCTTGGAAGAAATCGTGAAAAGAGAGCGTCCAGGGACGACTGCTGTTTTTCAAGTGAGGAAAACGTATTTTCAGCATTTCTTCACTCAACAGCTTGCCTCGAATGTTATCCGCAGCCGTGCATTGGACGAACTTTTTTGTTTGATATATCTTTTACTCCTGTCCGATCGGCCGGATCCGGATTTTTCCCGTTCGAATGAACGTGCGCGAAAGAATCTTGAACAGCTAAAACCAATGTTATATTCAGTTTACGAGGCAAAAAGCACAAAAGATATTACAAGAGTTTGCGAACAAATTTCTTTTCATTTGGAATCATTATACGATGCAGATTCCATTAATGAATATTTTATTTTTCCAGTCGGTGAACTATATGCTTATGAAAAGAACACATTATTTGATGAACTGACTCGGACTGATGAGCTTGTAAATGATGATGTGGACGAAGTAGATAAAGAAGAAAGTGAGTACTTCGATGAAACATTCTCCACTTGGCATCGGGAAAATAAAAATGAAAATCGAAAGCAGAATTTCTTGCAGTTTGAACTGGAGCAGGGAACGAAGACAAGTATGCTCGGCGGTGGAGTTCGTGAAACAGAAGATGCGGACCAAGCCCTCGCCAGTATTCAAGGGTCTTCAGGTGAGAGCAAACAACAGGATTATTCGAAAATGGAAGCATTAGAGCAGTCCGGCATGAATGACCAGAAAAGTGGAAGCGACTATGCGTATGGTGAAGAAAATACAGACGCAGTGAAAATAATCAAGGAAGCAGAGAAGCCTACGCTTAGTGAGGAAGAGTTGTATCGTGACTATGTTGCTGAAATTGAACGATATCAACGTTTGCTCGCCAATACGATAAAGAAGACCTTGGAGCATAAGAAAACAAATCCAAGAAAAGATCTTTTGGTCGGCCGTTTATCGAAAAAGCTGCTTTCCGTTGTGCTCGATGAAAACCCGCGGATCTTTTACAAAAAGAATGAGGAGTCCAATGAATTTGATGCGGTTTTTACACTGCTTGTAGACTGTTCAGCTTCCATGGTCGGAAAGATGGAAGAGACGAGGAAGGGCATTGTTCTATTCCATGAAGTGTTGAAGCAATTGAATATACCACATGCGATTATAGGCTTTTGGGAGGATGCCAATGAGGTGAAGGAAGGTTATCAGCCGAACTATTTTCACATCATACATTCCCATAATGATTCTCTTTATGAAAATAACGGTGCAAAAATCCTTCAATTGGAGCCCGAAGAAGATAATCGTGACGGCTTCAGTATTCGAGTCGCAACTGAGGAACTCAGGAAGAGGCGGGAGAAAAATAAGTTTCTACTCGTGTTCTCGGATGGTGAGCCGGCAGCGGCAGGATATGATCAGAACGGTATTGTCGATACACACTTGGCTGTCTCGGAAGCACGTAAAAATGGAATTGATGTCATCGGCATGTTTTTAGCTGAAGGTGAAATTGGTGAAAAAGAAGAATTCACGATGCAAAATATATATGGTAAAGAGCGGATTATGGTACCAACTGTTGCTGAACTTCCAGAACACTTTACCCCGCTATTGAAGAAGCTTTTGCTTAAGACGATCTAAAAAAGTTATGGATAATAGATTCAGGGTGCTCGATGGCACCCTAAGTTATTTTTTATTTCCCCAAGTTGCGGAAATGCTATTTATTTTGGTGACTGAACATGGATTACTTTCCCGAAGCAACGGAGGTGTCCTTCATTCGGACGAATAACCGTGGTTTACTTTCCCGAAGAAGTAGATATACCTTTCATCAGTGAAGATAACCGTGGTTTACTTTCCCAAAGAAGTAGATATATATTTCATTCGGGAAAATAACCGTAGTTTGCTTTCTCAAAGAAGTAGATATAAATTTTATTCGGGAAAATAACCGTGGTTTGCTTTCCCGAAGCAGCAGATATATTCTTTATTCGGGAAAATAATCTCGTTTTATTTTCCCAAAACAACAGAAGTATCATTTGTTCGGAAAGTTACTATTGTGTTTCAGTAAATAATTATTTTTTCCTGATTACAACCTATCAAATATAATATTTTCCAAGAATTGTAACTCTTTATGCTATAATAAAAATAGAATGAATATTATAGAAAGTAGCGATAACTCTTGGCGAAACAATCACATATCACTTCGCAGACACAAAATAAGACAATGTATAGCATATTATTCATCATCGGTTTGACTCATTTATTGAATGACTCATTGCAAGCAGTCGTTCCGGCTATGTTTCCGATACTGGAACGTTCCCTCGGGTTGACTTTCACCCAGCTTGGCTTGATTACGTTTACTTTGAATATGGTTGCTTCAGTGATGCAACCTGTCGTTGGAATGTATACGGATCGTCGTCCCTTCGCTTATGCACTGCCCATTGGATTATTATCGAGTATGTTTGGAATGCTTGGTCTTGCCTTTGCACCGAATCTGCCTACGATCCTCATCAGTGTCGTCTTAATTGGTTTAGGTTCCGCTGTATTCCATCCGGAAGGTTCACGAATTGCATATCTTGCTGCCGGTAATAAACGAGGACTGGCCCAGTCAATTTATCAAGTCGGTGGGAATAGTGGTCAGGCTCTCGCTCCGGTCATAACTGCTCTTGTGCTCGTTCCAATGGGGCAATTTGGTGCGATTTGGTTTGTTGCAGTAGCGTTTATCGCTGTGCTGTTTTTGACATATATATCAAGATGGTATGCACAGCAAATTCATATTTTTAAACAGAATAATAAAAAGAAGAAACAAACTGCAAAAACAAAGGTGAAGCTACCAAAATTGATTCGGAACTCTGTCATTGTACTCATATTTGTGGTCTTTGCCCGTTCGTTGTATCATAGTGCAATTTCCAATTATTACGCTTTTTATGCGATACAAGAGTATGGAGCCAGTATTGCCGAATCACAAATTTTCATTTTTGTGTTCCTTGTAACTGGGGCGGTTGGAACGTTTGTAGGTGGGCCACTTGCGGATCGATTTGGAAAAAGAGTCATCATAATGCTTTCGTTACTTGCTCCAGCACCACTTACCATCCTATTGCCTTATGTAGGTCCATATGTGGCTATGATTTTAGTTGGTGTGATAGGGATACTTATTTTATCCAGTTTCTCCGTTGCAGTTGTATACGCACAGGAGATGGTTCCAGGTAAAATCGGTACGATGTCTGGCTTGATCGTTGGACTCGCCTTTGGAATGGGAGCAGTAGGATCCGTATTTTTCGGAAGCCTTATTGATTCCATTGGTTTAACCCAAACCATGGTTATCGTATCCTTTTTACCACTGCTCGGATTACTCACCTTCCTGTTGCCATCTGATGATAAAATAAGAGAAATCAACCGTAAATTGGGTGGATCTACCCTTGATTGATGTACTGGGACAGAGAGACTGTGCCAGTGACTAGGAGGAGCATGTTGAGAAAGAGATATATCATATTAACAGTCATCGTCTTATTCATTTTAATGATTCTTTTATTTTTTCGTTTCGGTGGAGAATTATTAGTGAAGGAAGATAATATAGAAGAAATAGAAGAAGCAGTTTTGGTGCTTCTCATGGGCAGTGTCGGTGACCGTGCACTTGGAGCGTACGAACTTTACGAAAATGGAAATATCGATCAAATCTTATTAGTCGAATCTCATATAGAAGGTGAGGAGTTATTAGGAGAACGGGACATTGCCATTCCAGGAGACGCAGACTTAAGTAAGCATATTTTAACTGAATTAGGTGCACCACAAGAGGATATAACGATCTTACCCGGGCATGCCGAAAGCACGAAGGACGAGGCTGTGACAGTGAAAGAGTACCTGAAGGACAATCCCGATATAAATACGGTTATTCTAACTACATCTAAATTTCACTCCTATCGTGCAAACCTTATTTTTAATAAAGCTTTAAAAGATCAGGATGTTGCCATTTACTCCTCGCCTACGCCTTATGATCCTTTTGAAGCAAAAGGCTGGTATCAAGATCGGGAAGATATTCAACGAGTGATAACGGAATATATAAAGCTTGCACACTATTTACTTCTTGAGCAATTCCAATTGTAATAACTCTATGGAGGAATGATTCTATGAAGAAATTAGGTATGGTAGGTGGCTTGGGGCCAGAGTCGACAGTGGAATATTATCAATCAATTATTACTCAGTATCAGGAAAAGATGGGGAGTAAAGAAGTTCTCCCAGAACTCTTCATTAACAGCATTAATATGTATCGAGTGTTCGAGTTTATTTCAAAGGATGACTTACAAGGATTAGCAAATTATCTCGTCGAAGCAATTGAAACTTTAGAGAAGGTAGGGGCTGACTTTGCAGTTATTTCCGCCAACACACCCCATATTGTATTTGATGAAGTAAACCAAAGAGTGAGTATCCCGGTGTATAGTATTGTAGAAGAAACTGTAAGAGAAGCGGAAAAACAAGGGCTCAAAAAAGTCGGTTTAATTGGAACAAAATTTACGATGGAGAATGACTTTTTCAAAAAGCCGTTTGAAGACCGGGGCAAAGAAGTTGTCGTACCTACAGAAAAAGAACAACAATATATTCACGAAAAAATTGTAGCTGAACTGGAAAATGGAATTGTAAACGAAGAAACAAAGGAACATTACTTAGCAATTATTGAAGATATGGTGAAACGGGACGGTATTGATGGAGTCATTCTCGGATGCACCGAGTTGCCAATGATTATAAAAGAAGATGATTTGGAATTACCGCAATTGAACACAACACAAATACACATTGATCGGATTATCGAATTAATGTTTTCATGATTCATTGCGTCATTGTGATACGAAATAGTATATAGAGAAGCGAGGGGAAGATTGCCCCTCGCTATTTTTGTTATTTTTAAGTCAAATTTCCCCATTCTTCTACAAAAACATGTATAATCATATCGTGCGTTCTATTGTTATAAGATTATCTATTCAACAAAGTTTCGCAATATTCAACATTGTTGAGTAATTGGAGGGCGTTACAAACATTTAAAGAAGAGGTAAGAGATAAGGGGATATCGGATAGACTATAAACAGCCATGTAAGTACTATATTTAAAGTCTGTGATCCAATGATCACAACTTGTATAGTTTAGCATAATTAGTGAACAGAAAAAAGTTACAAATCAAAACATGGACACCCCGATTTCTCGAATAGAAGGAGGTAGAAAAAATGACAGAAAAACAACATAACAATGAAATGACATATGTCGAAGTCATTGGTGATACAGTTTATGGTAAGCATTTGATTGCAACAATTTCCATCAGTATCGCTTTTAGTCTCATTGGCTTTTTTATCGGGAAACAAATATTCCCGAAAATTGCTCCAGAACAAATGGTACAATCTTATTCTTTATTGCTCGGGATTGCTGGAAGCTTAATCGCCTTGCTTACTAACACATTCCTTTTTAAGCCGAAGCGGACACTGAATGAAACACCAAGCACGAGTGAGGAGATAAGTGAAGTGTATAGACAGCTTCAATTGGATATCGAAGAAGAACGACAGTCCATTAAAGATGATCCAGTAATCGCTCAAGAAATGAAGGAACAAGGTATTTATGACATGTTTATGAATGAACAGGAGGACAAGCGCTGATGGATGTGTTATTCATTGCAATAATCCTCGCGGTTGTCGCGGGAGTTATTTTTACATTGATTGGACTTATTTCAGGGTCTGATGAGACTGCAGTAATGGTACCAGCAACATTGATAGTGATCTTGCTTGGTGCTCCACCAGAAGCAGTGTTTGCATTTTTTATGTCGGCAGTTCTAGCCAAGCATTTAACTCATGCCATTCCGACTGCATTGATGGGTGTGCCAGGTGATACGACAGCTGCTCCAATGCTGGAACATGCAAACTTTATGCGTCGGATCGGGCTCCCACATATTGCTTTGCGGAAAATGATTTCAGGCGGGATCATCGGTGCGTTTATTGCCTTGCCGATTGCCTTGTTGTTTGCTGTATTCCTCAGCCAATTCGGAACATTTTTCCAAGAAAATGCAGGGATTATCTTTACGGCAGCAGCAGTTTTAATTGGTTATTTCTCAAAGGGACGTTGGGTGAGCATTTTGCTTATTGTGCCGCTTGCTTTAGTTATTCAAGGATTGAACTTAGCAAGTATGACGATTCTGGACAAGAATCTCACCATCAGTTTCTTTCTAGGGATAGCAATTGGACCGATGTTGACAGATATTTTACTCGCGACGTCGAATAGTGCACGTCCATTAATTCAACAGAAAAAAATGAATGAGTACAAGCTCGCACCAGAGCAGAAATCATGGGCAGGATATTTTCCAAACCCGTTTAAAGTGTTGACGAAAAAACAAACAGCTGCGGTTGGTGGCACGTCATTTATATCTTCTTTAACATTTGCACTCAGTCCGGTTGGGATGACATCCCTTATGGGTGAGCTTGTAGGGACAAGGACGAAAGGTCAATATAAAAAAGCTACGACGAGTCTTTCTACAATGAATGGAGTCACCGAATCGACATACGTTGCAGAAACAATCATTCCATTGATTGCTTTTGGTATTCCGCTGAGTCCGGTGGCAATTGGACCGGCACTTGCTCTATTTAACGCTCCACCGGTATATACGACGGAACCGGTTCATAACTTACATACGTTGTTGGAACCGATGGACTTCCTCATCTATGGGTTGATTGGGATGGTCATTGCTTCAGTCATCGCCTATCCGTTTTCCATGAACTTTGCAAGGAAGGCGACCGTGTTTGTTTTGAAACGAATCAACCAAGAAGCCATCATCGCCATGTTTATTGGAATCGTTTGTCTCCTTTCATTTTATGAAGGAGGTATCGTTGGGATTTTTGTCACCTTTGCGATGTCAATGGTAGGTGGGATGCTTAACCGTTTCCTAGGAGTTGGAGTTGGCGTCCAGTTTATGATTTATTATGGTTCAAGTTGGATCATTTCTACCTTACTTGGCTTATAAACAAGAGGTGGTACCGATTATCGGTGCCGCCTTTTTTATTTCTCTAGGAAAAACTTTTTTGAACCAGGTTCAATTTTTCAGAGAACGGGGTATAGATTCTGAAATAGAAGTGAAAGCACCCAAACAGGTGAGGGGGACATAAACGGTATGTATGAATTTCAAGTATTGGATTCGAGACAACAATTCCTCTCTCCTTTTTTGCTGAAGGAAGGTAAGATTGAATCGTTGGTTGAGCGATTATTAATGGAGGATTATCTGTTTTTCGACTTGGAAAACGACGACTATCAAGATAGGTTCTATGGAAATACAAAACTTTCTCATCGCGCGATGGAGAACTATTTTATGCCTTATATCGAATCGATTTTGTTCCCGAAATCTTTGGAAGCCTTCGACAGTGTCCGGAGATTTTCAAAAGCGGTAGATCAAAAGTGTACATTGAAGTCGGCTGATTTTGAAGTTGACTTTATCATTGATTCTATGGATGTTTATATTTTTCCGTATCATATCGGGTTAGTGAATTTACGGGTCCGTATACCTGGTAATCTCACTAATAATGAAGTGTATACGTTCTCTGAGAAATTTCGAAATCTGGTGCCAAGGGATGAACATAATAAGGAGATAAGCATTCAATGCGATGAAAATACACATGATCATGCGAAAGATTTTATTTTCAATAATTTGCTGAAGCCTTTTAAAAGGTATATGGAAAATCATACACCTGATTTTCCAACCTACTATGGCAGTTTACCGTTCTATATGGACGAGCGGATGTTTGTTGTCAGTTATATCCAGAGTGACCCTGAACATGAAATCTCAAAAACAGACTTATACCGTGCTGGTGAGTTGAATGGTTATAACCAGGATGGGGAGGAGTATATCGGAGCAACAAATGAAGATTACGTGAAGCGTTATTATAAAAGTTATGTTTATGACCGTTGGGCAAGCAATACGTTTTATGTGGCAACAGATTCTCATTTTGTCTGTATTACAAAAGAACAGGGGAATTTAGCTGAGCGAAAGTTGAGGGAAATGTATGGCGACTATTTTTATACTTTACTCATGCTTTGGTATTATCGGCTCATGCTGTTGAAATTGAATCATGAACATTCGCAGATTGAAATTGAAAAAGACCATTCCAAAGTGAACCTATTGACGATAATGATTAGTGATTTTTCCGCAAAATATTATTTTCCAGAGTTGAGCAGTAATACATCTGGTCGTGAAATCGCGAACTTATTGCGTAATGCATTTAATATTGAAAGGCTCTATAGTGAAGTGGATGCGACATTATCCAGATTGTTCAAGAAGCAAGAAAAGTTAGAAGGAAATCAGATCAATGCACTGCTTCAGATTCTTACCATCTATACGGTGATTTCCGGAATTTATGGAATGAACCTCGTAATTGATGATTTAAGTGGGAATATTAACTGGAGTAAGTTCATGGAATTCTCCTTCTTTGAATGGATTGTCGTGTTCGTTACGATAACAGGGATTGTCCTTTCTTTCATCATGGGATACTACTTCTTAAAGCGTTGGGTTCTAGAGAGGCGCAGTAAAAAACGTAAAATGTATTAAAAGGGAAGTGACTTCATTAGAACATATTTCTGGTGAAGTCACTTTTCGTTTGCTCTTCTGTTTGAATGTAAGATATTGGAGGGGTACAATAGAAGCATCTCAGGAAATAGGGTGTTTAACTGATGAAGGCCTTGGCAAAGTGGGGATTGAGTTTATCCATTACGTTGTATGGATTATTGCATTTCATTACTTATTTCTATCAGAATGAGTCATTATTATTTTTCCTATCTATTAGTGGAATCAGTATGATTATTTTTGCTGTCATCATATTGTCTGTAAAAAGAATGAAAATGCCGATTGTACTCGTATCCATTGGTATAATTATCTTAATGTATTCGGACACATCCCTAGGTAATGGGATTATGTCTGGTTTTCTCCAAATGCGGAACATGATCGGTCTTTTGATCCTTGTTCCATTAATCAGCTGGGTCTTACGGGAAGAGCCATATATGGAAGCAATCGTTTCGTTAGGGAATAAGTTCTTGAACACGAGCAGAAGGTTTTATCTCGGTACGATTTCCTTCGTTCAAGTCATCGCTTATTTCCTTCTATTTGGCTCGATACAGATGGTGTATCATTTTATCAATGAAATTCTTAAAGACGAGAAAGGTGAAGCATGGGAAAACTTTAAAGGCACCGCGTTGCTTCGTGGTTTTGCATTATCTACTTTGTGGGTCGTAAGCATCCCGAGCTTTGTTTTCGTTGTGGAAATCATGGATGCCTCGCTCTATTTGTCCATCTTGCAAGGGTTCGGCATGGCGGTTGTCGGTGTGTTGATCGCTCTTTTTTTCTCTCGTTTGGAGGAGAAGAAATACGGGGTTGATTTAACGGCAGGCGTGCAAAGTGAATTTGCTGAAGTGTTGGATGCAAATCATGGGCAGGTAAGAGTGAAGCGGGATTTTCAGGAATTTTGTTTGCTCTTCCTATCATTGTTTGGAACGATATTCATTTTACAGGCATTCATTGAAATGGACTTGCTCATCCTGATTCCTCTTGTCGTCGCGGGATGGATTGTCCTGTATTACTTATATAAGAAGCGGCCTCAAAAACTTGCAAGACAGTTGAAATCACATATTAAAAATGACATCTTTCATGAAACGTATCAATTTTGTATGATGCTTGGGTCTGGAATGCTGATTTACGCTTTAAATCAAACTTCTTTTGCCAAGAACGTTGTGGAAGGGATTTATAGTTTACAATCTGCTGTGCCATTTTTGAATCTGTTATATTTTTTGCCGTTTATCGTAGTCATTTTAGGGTTTTGTGGATTGGGTCCACTTACGGTTATGGTTCTAGTGGGTGGGATTCTAAGTGGATTGGATCTTCCGTATCCTCCGGAAGTCATTGTCTTAGCAGTAACATCCGGTAGTGCCATCTCCATCCTCTTGTCGCCGCTGATTATGCCTATAATTACGTTGAGCAGTGTAAATGGGTTAAGTGGATTTAAAAATGGGATCGGCTTCAATTGGAAATATGCCCTCATCCTTTATATCGTCGTTCAGGTTTATGTTCAATTGATGGCCGCATAAACTTGGGTTAGCTGCTTTAGTCCATTCTGATGTATTTTTGATATACTAATTTTTGCGAAAGACATTATTCATCAACAAACGTATAGGGGGAAGAAACATGGCAGGCACATTATTAGGCAGGATAAATGAACAGTACAACCAATTTTCCGAGACGGAAAAGAAGGTCTCTACTTATATTCTTAATCATGCAGAACTCATTCCAAACATGACGACAAATGAATTGGCGACTAAAGCCGGTGTAAGTGAAGCAAGCGTAATACGATTTGCGAAGAAAATTGGAATAGGCAGTTTCAAGACGTTCAAGATTTCTTTGGCACAGGAACTGGCAGTCAAGGAAGACTATATAACTGATTTTTCCATATTGCAAAAGAAGGACTCCCCCTATGAAATGTTCCAAAAGGTTGTCCATGTCAATAAAAATGCCATCGAGTCTACCATGGAATCGTTGGATAAAAAAGAGCTGGAAAAAGCAGTGGACACATTGAAAAATGCTAGAAAGATTGTTTTTTTTGGAATAGGTGGTTCATCTATCGCAGCTACGGATGCTCTTAACAAATTTGCTAAATTAGGATTTGAAGTGGAATTTAATACAGACTTTCATTACATGCTTTCCAGAATGCCTTTTGTTAATGAATTGGATGTTTTCGTAGCGATCAGCATGTCTGGAGAAACAAAAGATGTCCTAGAGTTAACTCGGATTGCTCAAAAGAAAGGGGCAAAGGTGATAGCCATTACAAATATGAACAAATCTCCACTTTATAAGGAGGCGGATATTCGCTTGGCAACACCTGTGGTGGAGAAGGATTTTCGTATCGGAAGCATTACCTCAAGAATGACACAATTGACGATTGTCGATACACTCTATATTTGTATCTTTAACTTGATTGGTGAAAAGGTGTTGGATGAATATCAAGAAGCAAGAGATTATGTCATCACATTAAGGAGGTAGTCATTCCTTATCTATTTTATGAAATTTTATTTCATAAAAAAATAATCATATATTGACATTAAATTTCATAAAGTAATATAATAGAAGTGTAAATAATAGGAAGGAGCTGATGTCATGCTCGATAAATTGACGACAGAATTACGAAATCCACGAACGATGAACTTGGATGAAATGTCTACTTTAGATATTTTACGAACAATGAATCAAGAAGATGAAAGCGTTTTAGAAGCGATAGATAAGCAACTGTCAAATATCGAAAAGGCCGTACAGTTTGTGATTGAATCATTCAATAATAATGGGAGACTCATATATATTGGTGCTGGAACGAGCGGCAGGTTAGGGATTCTCGATGCGGTGGAATGTGTTCCTACTTTTGGGACGGATCCGGAGATGGTTCAAGGATTGATTGCTGGTGGAAACCAGGCAATTTATGAAGCGGTTGAAGGGGCAGAGGACGATGCGGAATTAGGAGAAAATGATTTAAAGCGGATTCAGTTGACGGATAAAGATACCGTCATTGGAATTGCAGCAAGTGGTCGAACACCTTATGTTATCGGGGCACTAAAATATGCGAATTCTATTCAAGCAAAGACAGTGAGCATTTCTTGTAATCATAATGCGGAAATGAGTAAATACGGTGATCTGGCGATTGAACTGGAGACAGGACCTGAAGTACTGACTGGTTCTACTAGATTAAAAGCAGGAACTTCCCAAAAAATCGTATTGAATATGATTTCTACCGCGTCCATGGTTGGAATCGGTAAAGTGTATCAAAACTTTATGGTGGATTTGAAGCCCACAAATGAAAAATTAGAAGAACGTTCCAAACGGAATATTATGGAAGTGACGGGGGTTGATTATGAAACTGCCAATCGTTATTTTGAGAAATCGAAGCAGCAGGTGAAAGTTGCGATTGTCATGATTTTACTGGATTGCTCGTATGATGAGGCGGTTAGAAAGCTTGAAAGTTCTAAAGGATTCGTTCGCGATGCAATTGCCAAATAAATAAGGAGGGTTCACTATGAGAAAAGAAGAGAAAATGGCCCATGAAATATTGGGTGAGATTGGTGGTAAGGAAAATATTCAACGCGTTGCTCATTGTATGACACGACTCCGGTTATCAGTAAAAGATCCTGCAAAAGTGAAATTTGATGAGCTGAAGCAAGTAGATGGTGTGTTAGGTGTTGTAGATGACGAGACACTTCAGGTGGTTATTGGTCCAGGAACAGTTAATAAGGTGGCTGGAGAGATGAGTAAGCTCACGGGCCTTGCTATCGGGGAAGATGCAGGTCCAGGAGATGAAGATTTAACCTTTGAAGAAAAAGCTGCATTAGATAGGGAAAGAATGAAAGCTAAAAATAGAACCCCGTTCAAGAACTTTTTGCGCAAATTGGGGAATATATTTATACCTTTAATTCCGGGACTCGTTGCCTCGGGGATCATTAATGGAGCAGCCAACTTCGCAGTAAATGCGGGGGTGGATCGAGAACAGACATGGATGCAAATATTACTTTTATTTGGAAGCGTTATCTTTGCTTCGTTAGGTATTTTAGTCGGTTGGAATACTGCGAAAGAGTTTGGGGGCACTCCTGTATTAGGAGCCATTGCCGGAATGATATTATTTAGTCCTTTACTTGCGAACATTACACTTTTTGGAGAAGAATTAACTGCGGGCAAGGGTGGATTGTTTGGTGTCATCCTAGCAGCATGGTTGATGACCTTTGTTGAAAAGCATGTAAGGAAAGTGGTTCCAAGTGCAGTTGATATCATCTTTACTCCTTTATTCACACTACTTATTGTAGGATTTACATCTTTATTAGTTATTGTACCTGTTGCCGGAGTCCTTACCGAGGGCATTACAAAAGGGTTATTAGCGCTAATTGATACTGGTGGAATAATTGCAGGTGCAGTACTGGCTGGATTCTTCCTTCCGTTAGTAACGGTTGGTTTGCATCATGGCTTAACACCAATTCATTTAGAATTGATTAATGTTTACGGTGAAACTGCTCTGTTGACGATTTTAGCTATGGGTGGTGCTGGTCAAGTAGGTGCGGCACTAGCAATCTATGTAAAAACGAAAAATAATCGCTTAAGAAATATTATAAAAGGTAGTACACCGGTTGGGTTTTTAGGTATTGGAGAACCGTTAATGTACGGGGTCACTTTACCATTAGGAAGACCGTTTATTACAGCTTGTATGGGTGCTAGTGTCGGAGGAGCGTTCCAAGCAGTCATGAGTACGGCATCTTCTGGAGTAGGGGTTTCAGGTTTATCTTTAATCCCGCTAATTACAAATGGTCAATATTTAACATATTTCTTAGGACTTGTCATATCCTATACATTTGGTTTCATATTCACCTATACATTTGGCTTTAAAGAAAGTATGGCAGATGGTATTTAATAGATAGGAAGATTGGGAGGTTTACTAGAGAACCTCCTTTTCTCCATTTAAAAGCTTGGAGGAATAAAAGTGCTAGGAATTTCAATTTATCTTGGAAATGAACCAATTAAAGAACAAGTACCTTATATTAGGAAAATGAGGGAACATGGATTTCAGTGTATCTTCACATCACTCCATATCCCAGAAGATGACCAGACAATGTATGGAGAACAACTTCAAGCACTAGGGAAAGTTGCAGTAGAACTGGATATGGAGCTCATGGCTGATATTTCACCTCATTCATTGGATTCACTTGGTTTAGATTGGAAAACAGCAGATCAATTATTGGATTGGGGACTCTCTGGGTTAAGAATCGATTATGGAATAGATGAAGAGATAATTATTGATCTATCACATAAGATGCGGATTGCATTAAATGCAAGTACAATTACTTCAGATGAATTAATACGTTTAAAAGCAAAAGGTCTGCATATGAAAAATGTAGAAGCGTGGCATAATTATTACCCGCGTCCGGAGACAGGACTTGGGTCAAGTGATTTTATCCAAAAAAATAATGAATTGAAAGAGACAGGAATTACCGTAATGGCTTTTATCCCCGGTGATGATCAATTAAGAGGTCCGCTTTATGAAAAACTGCCGACATTAGAAAAGCATCGCACCTATTCTCCGTTTGCCGCTTATCTAGATTTGTTAGTGGCTGAAGTGGATAAAATTGTAGTTGGAGATATCGGGATGAGCGAGGAGAGTCTGGAGCAATTCCAAGCGTACAAGAATAAGCAATTCATTCTACGAGGAACTCCATCTGCAGAGGCAGATGAAAATTTAGTGAAAACTGCATCAGAATCTTTTACTAATCGTGCAGATCCTGCAAGGGATGTTATTCGGGCTGTTGAATCAAGAAGTTATGCGCAGTATGGAAATGTAATCGTTCAACCGAAACATACAGTGGAGAGACCTGCCGGAACAGTGACGATAGATAATGAGAGGTACAGGAGATATCAAGGGGAAATTCAAATTACATTAACCGATCTGCCAGCTGACGAAAGAGTAAATGTCCTTGGGAGGGTAGTACCTGAGGATTTCCCTATACTTCAATGGATTAAAGCGAATCAAAAGTTCAAACTGAAGTGGCTTTCTTAGCTTCATATTGTTATAGAATAAGTGACAGCATTATTGAAGGAGGATTTCCAGTGGAATTACAAGATATCATTACTGATAGAGACCGACTTTTTCTAAAAGATGACATACCTGAAGAATACAAAATGGATTATTCGTATAAAAATGTTGCTGAAGCTTTCGCTGTTGCACTTCCGAAAACAACAGAAGAAGTGATATCTTTAGTAACGTATGCAGATAAAGAAGCGAGACCTATCATTGCTCGAGGAGCAGGTACAGGAGTAGCCGGCTCCCAAGTTCCCATCCATGGGGGAGAACTGATTATTGATGTGAAACATATGAATCGCATCATCGGTTTGGACGAAGAGACGATGACATTGACGGTGGAACCTGGTGTATTATTAAAGGATATTCAAGCTTTTGTGGAAGAAAAGGGTTATTTTTATCCACCAGACCCAGGTTCGAAACACTCAAGCATCGGCGGTAATATCGCCACGAATGCTGGTGGAATGCGTGCAGTAAAATACGGCACAACGAGAGATTATGTGAGAGAAATGGAAGTGGTTCTGCCGGATGGAAAACATGTGACCCTTGGCAGCTTAAATATCAAGAACAGTTCCGGCTATGATTTGAAAAATCTCTTTATTGGTTCAGAGGGCACATTAGGGATAACGACGAAAATCAAATTGAAGGTATTGCCGCTCCCGAAACATAAACAATCTATCTTACTTGCTTTCTCTACACTGACGGATGCGACAAATGGCGTTTTAACCATTCTCAAAAATGGTATTGAACCGACAGCTTTGGAGCTATTTGAAAGGGATACAATCTCCTACAGTGAGAAGTTTACAAACCTTTCTTTACAGAGCCAAAAAGGCGAAGCTTATCTGCTGATGACAATCGATAGTAATGAAGAGGACACGATAAATCGAAAAGTAAATACCGTTGTACAACTTTTATCAGATGAAGCACTTGAAATCATCCCATTAAAAGGAGAAGAAGAGGATAGAGCTTGGATGCTTCGAGACAATATATTGGTCGCATTAATGCAGTTTACAGAGTATGAAATGCTGGATGAAGTTGTACCGATCAATAAATTTGCCGAGATGATTAATTACACCAAAGAGTTACAGGAAAAACATGGGATTAAAGTAATCAACTTTGGCCATGCAGGAGATGGAAATGTTCATACTGTTTTAATGAAAGAAGAATTGGACGACTCGACTTGGCAGACTAGACGAAAAGCTCTACTGGATGATTTGTATAGGAAAGTCGCCGAACTTGGTGGGCTTCCTTCAGCTGAACACGGGATTGGCATCATGAAGAAAGCTTACTTTAATACGATGAGTGACCCGGTTGAGTTGGAAGTGATGAGAAAAATAAAGAATGCGCTTGATCCAAAATGTATCTTTAATCCTGGTAAATTATTTTAATAAAGAAGTTTGTGAGCCGATCGGTGTTTATCTGATTGGCTTTTTATTATCGAGAAAAGGGAAGGTTCCTGTATGTTCCAGCCGGATTTGCTATAATAATAGTATGATAGGAAGTTTCCTATCATCTGATTCATGCACAGGACCATGTCATGACCGCCCAAGCTGAATTGCAGCTTATTAAGCGGATGGTTGAACAATATCGACATCAAGAAAAATTAGAAATCCGTATTGAAAAACTTGAAAATAAGTAGATTAACTGAGAGGTCATTTAAGGACAGATTCCTTAAATGACCTTTTTTAGTTGGCTGTTTTATATGTGCGAATAGTATTTGCGTTTAAGATTATTTGCTGGTAATGTTAAAATATAAAATATTTAAACTAATTAATCAATTAAGTAATGTGGAAGATAAAGAAGGGAGCGAGTAAGAATGAATGTAAAAGATGTGGTTGCAGTTGTCACCGGTGGGGCCTCCGGTTTGGGAGAAGCGACGATAAGGAAAGTTATTGAAAATGGCGGAAAGGGAGTTATCTTAGATTTACAAGAGGAACGGGCTGAAACAGTCGTAAAGGATCTAGGTAAAGACAATACTCTATTCTTTAAAACCGATGTGACTGATGAAGAAATTGTGCAACATGCATTAAACCAAGCTGTAAGTCATTTTGGTTACATAAACACAGTAGTCAATTGTGCAGGAATCGGACTTGCCGCTAAAACGCTAGGCAGGAAAGGAGTCCACAATTTGGAGGATTTCTCTAAAGTCATCGAGGTAAACTTAATCGGTACATTTAATGTCATTCGGCTTGCTGCAGAACAGATGAGTATTAATGAACCCACATTGGATGGTGAACGGGGTGTCATTATCAACACTGCATCCGTGGCTGCATTTGATGGACAGATGGGGCAGGCCGCATACAGTGCTTCGAAAGGCGGCATTGTAGGAATGACATTACCGATTGCACGAGATCTTGCTTCATTAGGCATACGTGTGATGACGATTGCACCGGGTTTATTTGAGACTCCTTTATTTACTTCCCTCCCCGAGAAAGCGATACAGTCGTTGGGACAAATGACACCGTTTCCAAAGCGGTTGGGTAAACCGAGTGAATATGGACAACTTGTAAAAAGCATCATCGAAAACCCAATGCTGAATGGGGAAGTTATACGGCTGGACGGGGCAATCAGGATGCAACCTAAGTAAAAAACAACCTATTTATTTGGACGTCTGGAATATGTCAGTTTACTAGGAGGGGAAAAAGATGCGTGAAGCGGTAATAGTTGATGGAGTCCGAACACCGACTGGAAAATTCCAAGGGACTTTAAGTGGAATCCGAGCTGAAGAATTAGCTGCAAAACCGTTGGCGGAGATAATCAATCGCACGGGGATTCCGGCGGAACTTATTGAAGATGTCATACTTGGATGTGTTACCCAAGTGTCAGAACAAGCCTTTGATATTGCAAGACAAGCAGCACTGATTGCTGGTTACCCGATCCACGTTCCAGGAACAACGATTGATAGGCAATGTGGTTCCAGTCAACAAGCTGTTCATTTTGCAGCGCAGGCAATTATAAGTGGAGATATGGATGTAGTAGTTGCTGGTGGCATTGAGAGTATGTCGCGGGTTCCTATGATGTCGAACATGAAAGGAACTAAATTAAGTGAAGCACTATCATCAAAATATAAAATAATCAATCAAGGATTATCAGCTGAGCTTGTCGCTGATAAATGGAATATAAGCCGGGAAGAGATGGATGAATTTTCATTAGAAAGTCATAAAAAAGCAATTATGGCAAGAAACGAAGGTAGATTTGAAAAGGAAATCATGCCTGTTGAAGTAACGTTGCCCGATGGCAGTAAAAAGATGATGAAACATGATGAGGGGCCAAGAGAGAATACAAGTTTAGAAAAGCTTGCTTCTTTAAAACCTGCTTTTAAAGAAAATGGCAATATTACTGCTGGAAATTCTTCGCAAATCAGCGATGGTGCGTCTGCTCTATTAATCATGTCACGAGATAAGGCGGAGGAGCTTGGTTTGAAACCGCGATTCCGGATTATTGCTCGGACGGTAGTCGGCTCTGATCCGACCCTGATGTTAACGGGGCCTATACCAGCAACAGAAAAGGTTATAAAAAAGGCGAATCTTTCTATTGATGATATTGATATTTTTGAAGTGAATGAAGCATTTGCGTCTGTTCCGCTTGCCTGGTTAAAAGAAACTGGTGCCGATCCAGCAAAATTGAATCCGAATGGTGGAGCAATTGCATTAGGACATCCTTTGGGAGCAAGTGGGGGACGTCTCATGCTTACGATGATGAATGAACTGGAACGTACTGGTGGCCGGTATGGATTACAGACGATGTGTGAAGGACATGGAATGGCAAATGCCACGATTATAGAGAGATTGGATTAAAACCAGAAGGAGGGAAACGTATGCCGCTTCAGTCAATCCGGGTGTTGGATCTTACCCGGTTGTTACCAGGGCCATATTGTACAATGATTCTAGCGGATTTTGGTGCGGAAGTCATCAAGATTGAGGAGCCTAACATAGGGGATTACGGTAGAAATTGGGAGCCTAAAGTATATAGTGATGGTGCATTCTTTCATTCTTTAAATCGGAATAAGAAGAGTGTTGCCCTCAACTTAAAAGAAAGTGATGGGAAAGAACAGTTTTTAAAGTTAGTGGAAAAAGCAGATGTTGTCATTGAATCTTTCCGTCCTGGAGTAATGGAGCGGCTAGGCCTTGATTATGAAACCTTGAAGAAAGTGAACCCTGGAATTGTCTACTGTGCAGTGACAGGTTATGGCCAGACAGGTCCGTATGCTTCCATGCCGGGGCACGATATCAATTATATCAGCTATGCAGGTTTGCTTCATTTCATGGGAGGAAGAGGTGGTAAACCGACAGTGCCTGCTGCCCAAATTGCCGATTTAGGTGGCGGAGCGTTTCCCGCAACAGTAGGTATTCTACTGGCGCTGTTGGAAAAGCAGAAATCTGGGAAGGGGCAATTTGTTGATATATCGATGATGGACGGTGTGATATCCTGGCTGCAAACGTTGCTTCCTAACTATTTTGCTTCCGGACAAATGGAGAACCGTGGAGAGCTGATGTTAAGTGGTGGGAAAGCTTGTTATGAAGTGTACGAAACAAAAGATGGGAAATTTATTTCTGTCGGAGCCCTGGAGGAAAAGTTTTGGAGGGAGTTTTGTAAAGTCATTGAAAAAGAGGAATTTATACCGTTATTGAATGCCCCGCGGACGGAACAGTATCGGCTGATGTATGAAATACAGCAGATCATCTCCACTAAAACACAGGATGAATGGATGCAGTTGTTTTGTCAAGTTGAGGCATGTGTCTCACCAGTATTAAGCTTGGAGGAACTGAGCGAAGATCCCCAAGTTCAAGCTAGGGAAATGATTATCGAGACGAAACATCCTCAAGGAGGTAAGTTAAAACATATTGGAATTCCTATAAAACTATCAAAAACTCCAGGAAGCATCCGTACCGTTGCTCCGAGATTAGGGGAACATTCTGATCAAACATTAGGTGATGTGTTCAACAGGTAAACCAGAGGTACGGAAACTTCATTCATACTTCGGCCTTCAAATCTGTCATGTTTAAATTAACGACAGTAGCGTGAATAAATAAAAATTATTAAAGAAATTCGCTTCTTGTTCCACATAGAGGAACAGGGAGCTTTTTTATTTCACCAATAGCATCTAGAATGAACGTAACGAACAGATAATAGATTTCATCAATTAGTGTAAATTACGGATGATTAATATGAATCCGTTTTCAAAAAATAAAGGAGGAATTAATCATGCAACTTACGAGACACAACTCAAAGGTGAAGACAATCGATTGCTCCCATTATATCAACGGAGAGTTTGTGCAGTCAAAAAGTGGTGAAACCTTTGAAAATATTAATCCGGCAACAAAAGCAGTGTTAGGAACGGTACAGATTGGAGGAAAAGAAGAGGTCGATCTAGCGGTCAAGGCTGCCCGAAAAGCGTTAAAAGGCGAATGGGGAAGCATGCCCCTGAAGAAACGATCACAAATTATCCGCAAAATCGGAGACCTTATATTAGAAAGACTAGATGAATTAGCACATTTAGAATCACTAGATACCGGGAAGCCAATTTGGCTAGCTAAAAAAGTGGATATTGACCGGGCGGCGAACAATTTCCATTTTTTTGCCGATTACATGACAACGACGACTAATGAATCTTATCAGCAAGATGATATCGCTATCCACTATTCCGTCCGTAAACCAGTTGGAGTAGTTGGCCTCATTAATCCTTGGAACCTGCCATTATTGCTTCTGACTTGGAAATTGGCACCAGCTCTTGCAGGCGGCAATACTGTTGTGATGAAACCATCAGAGGTAACACCGATGACAGCGACTGTACTTGTAGAAATATGTAAGGAAGCGGGAGTTCCAGATGGTGTCATCAACTTAGTCCATGGACTTGGTGAGACTGGTGCAGCAATCACATCCCATGAAGATGTAGATGCAATTGCATTCACTGGTGAAACTACTACAGGTACAGCTATCATGAAGGCTGCAGCACCAACTCTTAAAAAATTATCTTTCGAACTAGGCGGAAAAAACCCGAACATTATTTTTGCTGATGCCGATTTAGATGATGTAATTGAGACAACATTGAAATCAAGCTTTATCAACCAAGGTGAAGTTTGCCTCTGTGGCTCAAGAATCTACGTTCAACGTCAAATTTATGATGAGTTTTTAGATAGATTCGTAGATGCAGCGAAGAAATTGAAAGTTGGGGATCCGTTCGATCCTGAAACGAAAGTTGGAGCTATGGTAAGTGAAGAGCATTATAACAAAGTCGTCAGTTATATCAATATCGCAAAAGAAGAGGGTGGAAACTTCCTGCTTGGCGGTAAAACATTATTTGAAGATAAAGGGTTCTATATCGAGCCGACAATCATAACCGGCTTAGGGACAGATTCCCGCTGTGTACGTGAAGAGATTTTTGGACCAGTCGTTACAGTGCTTCCATTTGATACGGAAGAAGAAGTACTGGAACAAGTGAATGATACTCATTACGGTTTGAGCGCCAGTGTTTGGACAACAGATGTAAAGCGTGCTGCTAGATTCTCTGCTCAGATTGAAGCGGGAATGGTTTGGGTGAACACTTGGTTCTTACGTGATCTACGCACTCCATTCGGTGGGATGAAGCATAGTGGAATCGGCCGTGAAGGTGGTACACACAGCATTGATTTCTATACAGAATTAACGAACGTAACGTTGAAACTATAGGGGGATCTAAAATGAATACAATACAATCTTCCAAAATAGAAAGTCATGTGAAACATTTACGTAGTGCGTGGGAAAAAGGAGAAGGGGTCCAGCCGTTAACAACGCTGGATCCTGAGCTCACAATTGACGAAGCGTATTTTGTTCAGCTCCACACCATTGAAGAAAATGTACAAAACGGTGAAAAAATTACAGGAAAGAAAATTGGTCTGACTTCAAAGGCGATGCAAGATTTATTAGGTGTTGACGAACCGGATTATGGACATCTCACGGATGCGATGGAAGTTGAAAATGGCGGCACTATTTCTTTTAAACAAGTGCTTCAGCCAAAAGTCGAAGGGGAAATTGCATTTATTTTAAAGGAAGATTTAGCTGGACCGAACATTACGCCGTTAGACGTTTTGAAAGCGACCGATGTCATCGTCCCAGCATTGGAAATTGTGGATAGTCGTGTTAAAGATTGGAAGATCACGTTGGCGGACACAGTTGCGGATAATGCTTCATCTGGACTTTATCTACTTGGAGGTAATCCGAAAAAAATTACCGATGTGGATATAAAGCATGTCGGTATGGCGCTTTATAAAAATGAAGAACTGCAGAATACTGGAGTCGGAGCTGCTGCATTGGGTGACCCAGTGAAATGTGTAGCTTGGCTTGCCAATAAACTTGCAACGTATGATATCCGACTCAAAGCAGGGGAAGTCATTTTATCTGGTGCACTATCCGCAGCAGTGGATGCAGAGCCGGGCGATTACTTCCGTGCAAAATTCGCTGAACTTGGCGAAGTAACCGTTCATTTTACAGAATAAGGGGGGAAGTTCGCATGAGTAAAGTAAAGGTAGGCATTATCGGGTCTGGAAATATTGGTTCAGACCTTATGGTAAAACTAAGGAAATCTGAGACGTTGGAACTTACGACCATGATGGGAATCGATGCTACATCTAGGGGGATGCAACACGCGAAGGAAATCGGTCTAACTGTATTTGATAATGGGGTGGATGGATTATTGGACAATCCGGACCTTGTCGATATTATTTTTGATGCAACGAGCGCTAAGGCACATCTTCATAATGCAGAAATTGCTAAGAAATTAGGTAAGAAAATGCTCGATCTCACTCCAGCAGCGATCGGACCATCTGTCGTCCCACCAGTTAATATAGAGGAACATTTGGATGCAGGTAATATCAACATGATTACTTGTGGTGGCCAGGCAACCATCCCGATTATCCATGCAATTAACGAAGTTGCACCAGTGGAATATGGGGAGATTGTCGCGACGATTTCCAGTAAAAGTGCAGGACCGGGAACTCGAGCAAACATTGATGAGTTTACGGAAACGACGGCAAAAGGAATTGAAGAAGTCGGCGGTGCAAAAAGGGGCAAAGCGATTATCATTTTAAACCCAGCTGAACCACCAATCATGATGAGGGACACGGTATATGCAATTGTGGAGGAAGGATCAATGGCTGAGGAGAAAATTACTGCATCCGTTAGAAAAATGGTTGCTAAGGTGCAAGAGTATGTACCAGGTTATAAGTTACGTACCGAACCTATTTTTGATGGAAATCATGTTACCGTTTTTATCGAAGTGGAAGGTGCAGGGCATTATCTACCGAAGTATGCGGGTAATCTAGATATTATGACGTCTGCGGCGGTGAAGGTAGCTGAAGAACTTGCAACGAGTCTTCCAAAAGTAGCTGTAAATTGATGAGAGGAGGGGGACAATCATGACACAATTAAAGATAACGGAAGTGGCATTAAGAGATGGAAGCCACGCGATGAGTCATCAATATACCGTTGAACAAGTGAGAAACATTACAAAAGGTTTAAACGCCGCACGTGTCCCTTATATTGAGGTGGCCCATGGGGACGGGCTTGGCGGTTCCACCATCCAGTACGGATTATCAAAAACGGATGAGCTAAAATTGATCGAAGCAGCAGTGGAAGAAGCTGACTTTTCCAAAATAGCTGTCTTACTTCTTCCAGGTATTGGGACAATCCAAGACTTGAAGGAGGCTCATCGTATTGGTGCAAAAATGGTGCGAGTTGCTACCCATGTGACAGAAGCCGATGTAGCCAAACAACACTTGGAAACAGCAAAAAATTTAGGGATGGAAACGGTCGGATTCTTAATGATGAGCCATATGGCTCCAGTAGATAAGCTTGTGGAGCAGGCGAAGCTTATGGAAAGCTATGGTGCAGATACGGTTTATGCAGTTGATTCTGCAGGTGCGATGCTGCCGTATGAAGTGTCTGAAAAAATTAAAGCATTACGTGATGCATTGACGGTCAATATTGGTTATCATGCCCATAACAACTTAGGGTTGGCAATAGGTAATACTCTTGCTGCAATTGAACATGGTGCAACAAGAATTGACGGAAGTGTCCGTGCGTTGGGAGCGGGTGCCGGTAATGCACAGACAGAAGTACTTGTTGCTGTCCTCGAAAAAATGGAGGTTGAAACTGGGATTGACCTCTATAAGATGATGGATCTTGCGGAGGAGGTTGTAGCTCCAATTATGCAAACGACACAAGAGATTACAAAAGATAGCTTGACGCTCGGTTATGCTGGGGTTTATTCGAGCTTCAGATTACATGCTGAACGGGCTGCCAAGAAATTTAATATTGATTCCAGGGATATATTAATTGAGCTTGGAAAGCGGGAAATAGTTGGCGGCCAGGAAGATATGATCGTTGATGTAGCTGCTGAATTAGCACAGAAAAACCAAGTAACTGTTTAATTGGAATCAGGAGGAACAAAATGGATAAGAATCTTATAGTAGAGCTTGCCAATTACACACATAACGCAGAAAGAGAAAAAAGGGAAATCATAAAAATTACTCATGAGTTATATCCAGATTTATCAATTGAAGATGCATATCTCGTACAAGAAGAACTAGTAAGCCAGAAGTTAGAAGAAGGTAAAAAGATTGTTGGTCCTAAGATGGGGATTACAAGTGAGGCAAAAATGAAACAAATGAACGTAACGGATCCCATTTATGGTTATGTATTTGATGACATGGTAGTTGATGAAGGAGAAACGGTTTTAATAGATGACTATATTCATCCAAAGGTAGAACCGGAAATTGGGATCATTTTAAAACGGGACTTAGAAGGACCTGGGGTTACTGCTTTAGATGTGTTGCGGGCAACAGAATATGTATTTCCTGCAATTGAAATCATCGACAGCCGCTATGAGAACTTTAACTTTACACTGCCAGACGTCATTGCAGACAATACCTCTGCAGCAGGTGCTGTATTTGGAACCACTTTGAGGCGTCCAGAAGAATTGGAATTAGATGTTATCGGAGTTACGCTCTCTGTTAATGGCGAAATCAAGGCATTAGGGGCAGGAGCTGCTGTATTGGGGCATCCAGCCAATTCTGTAGCAAGACTTGCAAATATGTTGAGCAAAAAGGGAGAAAAGGTTAAGGCCGGAGAACCCATTTTAACGGGTGGTCTTACTGCAGCAGTAGAGCTTTCCCGAGGAGATTATGTAAGTGCCAAGTATGGTGGGTTAGGAGAAGTATCATTTTTTGTCAAATAAACTACTACCGTAATGTTAAAGGGGTGACGTGCTTTGCCAGTTATTCAGATTCAAATGATGGAAGGTAGAACACCAGAGAAAGTAGGTGCATTAATAAGAAATGTGACGGAAACCGTTAGTGATACGCTGGATGCACCTGAAGAAAATGTAAGAGTGCTCGTTACGGAGGTACCGAAGACTCATTGGGGAATTGGCGGAGTAAGTGCTAAAGAATTAGGAAGGTAGAGACTAAGTTTAAAAGAATAGGATAATGTAACATATTTCAAATAAGACTCCTTCCTTGTGGGGAAGGGGTCTTTTGTTTCGGTGGGATCAGCTATTTATAGAATATACGGGAGTGTAAAATAAACTGTGTAAGTGAGAGAGCGTACGGCTCTTGCTTCGCAGTTTATTTTTTTATTGTTAGAATAAACATATAAGATTGGGAGGTTATTCTA
>NZ_JBHUDE010000157.1:0-45132 GCF_042678205.1 Oceanobacillus luteolus | reverse complement strand
GCCATGGTGATGAACCAGCTTCTTCTTCATGATGAACTGAAAGATAGGGTGTTAAAGTACCTTGAGTAAATGGGGACTTACACACTTTATTTGACAAGCCCAGAAGCTAAACATCATCGTTTACTTCTACCTCTTTTGTGATAATGACTGCTTCAAATTTTTTTCGTATAAAGAAAACCCATGACTGTTCCCAATCTTTTGAAATCCTGCATTATCATAAAATCGATTTAATTTCTCATTATCCCCTATACAATCTAATCGAAGCTTATAGATTTCCTTTTTTCTTAGATTATTTTCCAACCAGCTAAGTATTTGCTGACCCAAACCCTTGCCTGCTTCGTTTGGAGAAATAGCTAACTTATGAAGGTAAACTGCCTCCCCATCACCCTTCCAAAGCATCTTATCCCAGTCGCTAGCGTGAGGATAAATAGTAAAAGTAGCGATGGTAGCATTTTCTTTCTTAACTATGTATGTTTGCTCTTGTTCAATTGCTTTTATTAGTTCATGGTCTTCTTCCCCATTTAATAGAGTTTCCCACTGCTTACTTCCTTTTTCCTTCAAATGATGTGCTACATCCTTAAGCAAGGATAGTACACCTTCTATATCATCCTTTTGCGCCACAGTCACCTTATATCCGATTAAAAAAGACATGATAGATCCACCCTCCCTTCTTATCATGTTTCTATTCTAACAAAATTGATGGGGATAAGTTTATTTTCTTCCATTCTCGGTAAAATACCTATTGACGATAAATTATATATGTGCTATTATTTCGAAAATAAATAAAAAACAATTACTTTTACTTAATTGTTTATATGGGAGTGAGAAGATTGTGTAAAGGTGTTGATGAGCATATTCATGTGACTAGGGAAGCCGAAAGAATCCTCTATAGTACAACATGTACAGAGTGTTTTCATAGATTGTTGACGGACCCGGAAATATATGAACTGCTTGAGGCAAAAAAATGAATGTTGAGGAAAATTTTATGAAGAAGTTAGAAAAGAAAGGGAGGTTTAATGAAAACCTCCCTTTTTAATTTGTCTATTTATTCTGGCTGACACAGTTTCCCTCTTCTATGTAAAAGATTGTTAAAGTTTTATATAGAGATATTGTTATCGATGATTATGGATGATATAGTAAACATTTGCATAACTATATAGAAAGAAGGTGTAATTAGTGAAGCAATCTGGTCAGCTATTAAAAAACTGGTTAGAAATTTTACTTGTTTCTACGAGACTGGGACTTACCTCTTTCGGAGGACCCGTCGCTCATTTAGGTTATTTCCACGAAGAATATGTTCGAAGACGTAAATGGATGGATGAGAAGAGCTACGCAGATCTTGTTGCCCTTTGTCAATTCCTACCAGGGCCCGCGAGTAGCCAAGTAGGTATAGGGATTGGTATTGTGCGTGGCGGTGTTATTGGAGGTATCATATCTTTCCTCGGATTCACACTCCCTTCTGTCCTTGCCCTCATTATTTTTGCTACTTTTTTACATAGTTTCGGTGTAGAGGATGCTGGATGGATAAACGGCTTAAAAATCGTTGCCGTTGCAGTTGTTTTTCACGCGGTGTTAGGAATGGCCAAAAACTTTACTCCCGATATCCAAACGAAGACACTCGCTCTGTTTGCGCTTGTTCTGACACTGCTCATCCCATCTGCATATAGTCAGATAGCTGCAATTTTAATTGCTGGAATCATTGGCTTTATACTGAATCGAAAGGAAAATATGGGTAAGCTGGAACCAACAGTTTCATTTCCGATATCCAAGCGGTTAGGATACATTTGTCTTGGATTATTCTTTGCGATTCTATTTCTACTCCCTATCGTTCGAAATCTGACTTCCAGCAATTGGATTGCTTTATTCGATAGTTTCTATCGTTCAGGTTCACTTGTATTCGGTGGGGGGCATGTTGTTTTACCATTGTTAGAACAAGAATTTGTTCCGACAGGTTGGATTAGTGAGCAGGAATTTCTTGCTGGTTACGGAGCGACACAAGCTGTACCAGGACCACTATTCACTTTCGCAGCATATATCGGTACTGTGATTAATGGTTGGCAAGGCGGTTTATTTGCGACATTTGCAATCTTTTTACCGGCCTTTCTACTAGTTCTTGGTGTTCTTCCATTTTGGGATTCACTTCGACAAAATCCTAAAATCAAAGCTGCTCTCATTGGTGTGAATGCTTCTGTAGTTGGAATCCTTTTATCAGCACTTTATCATCCCATCTGGACCAGCTCTATTATTGAACCAATTGATTTCGCACTCGCCGCAATTCTCTTCAGTATGCTCGCTTTCTTTAAGCTGCCGCCTTGGGTAGTTGTACTGACAGGCGCAATCGGTGGTGTATTGATTAGTTATGTATAACAACGATAGCTATCCCGAAAAATGGGATAGCTTTTTTATATCCTTAACAGGTTTTAAAGTGCTTTTCTCTTTCAAAATGGATAAGTATCCATTAAAGTTAATTAAAATATGCAAATTGGAGGAAATATAATGGAAATCGGAATCACGACCTTTGTAGAAACTACTCCAGATCCGCACACAAGAGAAGTGATTAGTCACGCTGAACGGATACAGAATGTCATAGAAGAGATTGTGCTAGCTGATAAAGTTGGTTTAGATGTTTTCGGAGTCGGTGAGCATCATCGTAAAGATTATGCAGCAAGCGCTCCCGCAGTAATACTTGCTGCAGCTGCAGCAAGGACGAAAAATATTCGACTTACCAGTGCAGTTACTGTACTATCTTCCGATGATCCTGTACGTGTTTATCAGCAGTTCGCAACTGTTGATGCCATTTCAAACGGACGTGCGGAAATTATGGCAGGAAGAGGATCCTTTATTGAGTCGTTTCCGTTATTTGGTTACGATTTAAAGGATTATGATGAATTGTTTGAAGAAAAATTAGCTCTCCTATTAGAACTGCAAAAATCTGAAATGATAAATTGGCAAGGCAAGCATCGACCGTCTATTCCAAATCGCGGCATCTACCCCCGTCCCGTCCAGGATCCATTACCGGTTTGGATTGCTAGTGGGGGTACACCTGAATCTGTAGCTCGTGCTGGTATTTTAGGTTTACCACTTGTATTGGCAATTATCGGTGGTAGTCCACTTCAATTCGCTCCACTGGTTGATTTATATTATCGAGCTGCAAAGCAAAGTGGACATAACCCATCTAAACTAACCGTAGCATCGCATTCCCACGGATTTGTCGCCGAAACAACAGATATCGCAGCAGACAAGTTCTACCCTTCCACAGCACAAGCGATGAATGTTTTAGGAAGAGAGCGGGGATGGCCACCATATACTCGAGAAAGCTTTGATAATGCACGGACATTAGAAGGAGCTTTGTATGTAGGGGATGCCCAAACCGTTGCAGAGAAAATCATCTTCTTGCGTAAAAATGTAGGCGTGACCAGATTTATGCTGCATGTACCTGTTGGGTCTATGCCTCACGAAGACGTGATGAAGGCAATTGAACTATTAGGTAAAGAAGTTGCTCCAATTGTACGTGATGAAGTAGCAAAATGGGAAGCAGCAGAAAGTAATGAGTGATATAAAAACAGGTAGTCCAAAATAGGAATACCTGTTTTTATCGTTGTTTACCAACCAATATATCTAAGTCAATTGTTATTTCAAAACTCTCTTGATTCCATAATTCTTCCTTTGATCGATCATCAATACTCCATGAAAGTGGGGACATCTCCATTAAATTCCTTAATTCTGCTTGTTCAAGTCGCTTCGTATAAGTAATATTTTCAATGTTAACCATAGGAAATTCCTCTTTGAAGAGAGAAACTGTTTCCGCATTAGTATAGGTCTTCTTTTCAGATGATCCGAAGACCGCTTCCCGAAGTTCCTTCAGATAGTTCGGTCCTGGTACAACCTTCAAGATCAGCCCGAAATCTGATAGTACTCTTTTGAACTCCTTATAGTTTGCTGGAGAAAGTATATTTAAAATAACATGGAACGTGCTATCTTTTACGGGTATGTTCGCTAAATCTGCCACTAGCCATATTGCTTGGTGATATTTGCTGGCAGCCATACGAATACCTTCCTTCGATAGGTCAACTCCCACACCTATTAAAGAATCGTTACTTTCATCTATAATTTGCGTTAAATGCGATCCTTCACCTGAACCTGCATCAAGTATAGCGGGATAATCTTTCCGGTGCTTCTCTAAATCATCACCGATTATTTCCATAATCCTCTTATGTAATGGCTCATATAAATGAGTTTTCATAATAATTTCATGTCTGGCAGCGAACAAAGCTTTATCATAGTTACTTTTTACAGACCGAGTTAACATATTTACATATCCTTGTTTTGCAAAATCAAACATATGATTGTTTTTGCATACAATACTTCTCAACTCTACTACGTCCATGTCACTATTACAGATTGGACATGTCATAAGTTCTTTATATTCATTTACTAACTGAGCTGCACTTTCTTTCCGCATGATACGAGTCCCCCTAAAAAAGGTCCATCAAGTCATCCTGATAGACCTCATTTCACCTTTTTCAATTCTATGGAAGTGTATATCCATTGTCAAACTTCGCATCACTGACTATCATCCACATATCGGCCATGGTCTGGAACAGCTAAGTCGTCAAACTCTTTCGCCAGCCTTGCTAATCCTTCCGAAAGTTCGGTCCCTGAAACCGGCATTCCATGACCTGTAACAGCGACAGCAGGATTAAGTGCAGCCAGTTTATTCACAGACTCCCGTGCGGCATTCCAATCGGTGGTTAAGTATCTTGGCGGGCCGTTTATTTCCAATTCCTGAGTCATCACTTTATAAAGGGATTCCTGCTTAACCGCAACAAAAGCATCACCTGCAATAAGGGTGCGATCGTCTGCCCTAAATAACGAGACATGTCCTGGTGAGTGGCCTGGAGTATGCAACCATCTCCAACCTTCCATATAAGGAATGGTTCTGTCTGCTGGCAATGCCTCTATATTGTTTTTTAAATCGATGGCTTCCGTCGGGAACATCGGAGACATTTTTGCCACCAATCCACCTTCCACCGTTCCATCAGGCTTAGGATAGTTTTGTTTTCCAGTTAAAAATGGTAACTCTGCTTCGTGGGCATATACCTTTATCCCCCACTTTTCAACCAAGTCCACGACAGCGCCAACGTGATCAAAGTGTCCATGTGTTAAGATAATAGCTTTTGGTTTGCTGTTTTCCCCAAAACGCTCCTCCACTACCTCTACAATTTTTTCTGCGGATTCCGGCATGCCGGTGTCAACCAATACAAAATCCTCCGCACTGTTGCCAACTAGGCAAATATTCACGATTTGGTTCGTATAACAATACAAGTCTGGCAGTACATCAACACCTATTCCACTTGCTATCGAATACATAGGTAGAAATCTATTCTCCATAGAATCATACATTTCATCAGAATGATAATTGCTCATGAGCTCACCACTTTCTATCTTTTGTTTTTCGGTTCCCTATCTTTAAAAACCCAAACATTTCTATTCTCTGTAGAGTATATAAATTTATGTAAGTGGGTTTGCATTTCATGAGAAAGAGCTGCTCTATATCAAGAGCAGCTCTTATATCTTCCTTTTATATCATTCGACAAATAGTAGATGTTGCATGTCCGCTTTATTCCGGTTATTGTTCTGTCTCTTCCTGCCACACCTGCTCCAGAACTTGTTTAAACTGAGCAACCGGCTGAGCACCTGATACGGCATATTTATTGTTAAACACATAAAAAGGTACACCTTGAACACCAATTTGACTCGCTTCTTGAATGTCTTGGTTTACTTTTTGAGTGTAGCTTTGATTTTGTGTACTTCCTAATGCCGCATATTTATCGATTCCAACCTCTTCAGCTAGGCGTCCAATTGTGTCCGTGTCACTTAATAACTCACCCTCTGTAAAGTGAGCTTTATAGAAACGTTTAAAAAATTCGTTTCCTTTGCCTTGTTCTTTCGCGTATTGGAATACGTGATGAGCTGGTATAGTACTTGCAAATTTAGCCGTATCATAATCGATTACCAAGTCAGCATCCTTCGCCATATTCACGACGTTCTCAAACATTCCTTTCGCTTGATCTACAGGAATCCCTTTCATATCAGCAAATGTCTCATAATAATCTTTCTGTGGATTATGAGCTGCTTCTGGCGATAGCAGGAAACTCTTGTATTCAATTTCAACCTTATCCGCATGTTCAAATTCTTCCAAAGCTTTTTCTAAATGTGCTTCTCCGATATAGCAAAACGGACACATAAAATCAGACCAAATAGTAATTTTCATTAATTTGTCTCCTTCTCTTTATTGACTGGTCCACAAACACCGGTTTCCATATCACAGACGAAAGCATCTGAATCGGATAAGTCCAGGCCTTTTAACTCTTCAATTGGTTTCAATTCAATTGGCTTTAATTCCTTTACTTTATTATCCATAGGAAAACCTCCTTTATTTTTAGATCTATATCTGTAAACTCTTGTAATAGTACCTTCTAAAGTCTATCTTTAGTATAAATGACATATGCTTAAGAAATACAGTAATGCGCTCAACTTCATCGGAAAAGATCGATAACCTGAAAATATTCTTTTAATGTTACTTTTCTTCCGGCTTCATCCCATTTATGGTATTCCTTGAAAACTTGCATAACATCCCCGCTGAATAATGTTTCCACGAGATATTGAATCGTGAGAAAACTCCGGTGATAATCAAACATAATACGTGATAATTTATCCTCATAAGAGCCGCTACCGAACTCCTCCAGGGAATGGCCACCATAATTTTCCTTAAATATATCGACTATCTCTACTTCTGCTTGTGAAATTTCTCGAAATTCCTCTTGATTTAACGTAAATTTTCTACTTAAATAATCGCACATCCCCTCTTCGAACCAAATACCATCTTCCCGTGCATCACCAAAGTCATCTAGGAACAAATCAGAATGATGGGTCAGTTCGTGGGCCAGGATACTAAATATGTGATTCTCATTCATCGTTTTGAAAAATTGTTCCAATCCCTCATGTCGCTTTCCATCTAACTGTCTTAGAAATAGGTTTCTCCAGGACATCAGATCTGGAGAAAAATAGATGCAATCTTTATTTGTATAAGCTGGAATCGGAACATCGGAAAAAGCCGAAGTTGCCAAATCGGTTGTTGTCCACACAACTGCTTTTGGTAAATCAACCAGTTGAAAGTTTTCCTCCAGTACACGTTGATAGTTCGCGAGCTTTCCAGAGAATTTCATAATTATATCTTCGTACTTCGAATAGTCTTCTTTACTTTCAAATGCATAAATATGTCTCATTTCTTATTCCCCCAAATTAACTTGCTCATATAATATTCATCCATATACGTTCCATCAATAAGTAGGGAACTTCTTTTTGTTCCCTCTATCTCAAATCCAGATTTCTTATATAAACGAGTTCCCGCTTCATTCGTCGTGACCACAGTAAGTTCCATACGATGGATGCCGTTGAATTTCGCCCACTCGTCAAGCGCAGTAAATAGTTTAGTACCGATACCTTTTCCTCGATATTTTTCTAGAATTCCTGTAACGATATATACAGAATGCCTATTTCTCTTCGCATTCCCTCCAATTGCAAACAAATAGCCAACCAAGGAACCTTCCACTTCTGCAACAATGATTGTTGAATTACTTGATTTACTCATTTCCTCAATCATTTTCAACTGCTTCTCAACTGTAACTTGTCTCTCCCCGGTTTCCCATAGCATATATTCAGATGTGGCCTCCACTTCATTGACTAGGTGAGCCAACTCGGCGGCATCTGATCTTTCTATTCCCCTAATGTTCATTCTATTCCCCCTATTCCTACATTACTTTTTCATCATAGCACTAAAAATATAAAAACGTCCTGTCTAAGCAAAAGCTTTAAACAGGACGTTTCGACATTATTTTAATTTGAATTCCGCTTTTTCACCCTTAGAAATATCTTGAGCCTCCTCATTTCGGATCGGACCAATTTCCATTTCAAAGGACTTATCTTTCCATATCTTTTCAAATTGCTCTTTATCTAACAAGAAAACCTGTAAGAGTTCTCCACTGTCTCCAGCAGCTACTACATCACCATAGCGATACGGTAACAGCATTCCTTCATTCAAAGTCCATTGCTTTCCATCATTTAAATGAAGTGTAGATGACATCGATGTTTTTGATATATCTTCATCAAATCCATTATCAATGGTGAATTTAACTGTCAACAAAACGAATTCATCTTCCTGAAAGCGTGGAGCTTCTTCTGCATTAGGAACGAAGTTAGTAAATTGGTATCCGTCTAATGTGATTGTAGCCTCACCAATTTCTTGACTTTCCCCAATCTCCTCTTCTTCTAACATTTCTTTGTCACCCATGTTTTCAGCAGTAACTTTATCATTATAAAAACCTTGCGCTGCTTTATCTGCTTCCTTTTCTGCGCTTTCTGCATCAAGTGGAAGAGTAAAACGCCCAGGTGATCCAATCATAGATGAATAATCGTCCTTATCTGTTTGTGGTGTCGTTATTTCTACATCAACACTCCCAGCTTCAAGTACTTCTGTTAAGCGATCTTCACCAATCGGATATGCATAATAACCAACGATTTCCTGTCCAGCTTCTAAGAAATAATCATTGGACGGGGAAAGTAGATTTGGTAATTGTTGATCTTCCGGTAAAAGATACTGGTAATTACTCAAATGTTTATCGGCACCAACATAAGACATATAGTAGCTTGTCATATAATGTAAGTCTTCATCTGTATTATTTTTCACCGTATATTGTGCAATTATTACCGCTCCATTATTTTGATCATCAAAAGGAATACTATAATCGCGATGAAAATCTAGTAATTCCACTAATGTGTAAGCATCTAATGTTACTGAGACACCTTCCATTTCATGGGTTTGTGCTTCTTTACTTTCATATAAAACGGTCGCAGTTCCTTCTGTCTCTTCTTCCATAAAAGCAATCAATTCAGAAAAGTCACTTGCAGTTACCGAAGTCTCTTCTGCAGGTTCTTCCTCTTCTTCCGGCTGTTCTTCTTCAACCTCTTCTTCTGGTTCCTCTTCTTTTAAAACTTCCTCTTCATCTGCTGCATCGACCTCAGCTTCTCCCCCATCACTTTCTCCACAAGCAGCAATGATAGTTGCAAAGAAAAACATAACAATAAATAATAACAGTTTTTTACTCATGAAATTTTTACCCCTCCGTTGTATGGAATACAATGGTAATCTTACTACAACGAAGGAAATTGTCTATTCCTTTTCTTAAAAATAATTACTAAGTACTGGAAAATTCTTCGTTATTAACTTTTAATCGTGCCAATTCTCTCATGACTTTCTAACTTAATTCTATCGATACATTTCCATAACGATTTGGCGAGTGTCAAAAACAGGTATCAGAACATCAGCTATCCCCATTTTCTATGAAACGTTTAATCTCTTTTCTCGACGAGAGTATAATGACATTTTTTTCATTAGAAAGCTCTTTCAACATAGCCAAGATAGCTGGCCTTTTGACCTTGGGATAATTCCAAATCCATTTTAGAAATTCCATATCCAGTTTTTCTTTACAATCAGCTGCCATATCTGGTCTCGTCCGGTTACGATATTGAAAACGTCTCTTTATGGCTCGATATAAACAGACGGTTCTTGGTAAATCCAGATAAATAATCGTATCTGCTGCATTCAACCTTATATCCAATGTACTGCCATAATTTCCATCAATAATCCAGCTTTCTCTTGTAATAAGTTCATTTTGGATCATCCGTTGTTCCGTTTTCGAAGTCATCACCCAATTTGGCTTCCAGAGAATTGCATCCAAATGATAAACGGGTATACCTATTTTTTCGCTCAGTTGCCTGGCCAATGTGGATTTTCCAGCTCCACCTGAACCGATGATGGCTACTTTTTTCATGACCATCCTCCTCTGTTCGTTGGTTATATGTTTCCAGAGTCTGACTGTCGTTTCTATTTCTGGTCAGTAAAGTGTCCGATATTACTGAACATACTCGTCTCCTTCGTATTCTTCTTTGCTTTCCTGATTTCTTCTACGTCGCAACCATTGAACCAGCTCGTGTACAATAAGCAGAACAATACCTATTTCAAGTGCATGATCAGCTATATTAAGAATCCCGCTTCCCCGAACAATAAAATCAGTCACTTGCCCAAATATTAACCGGTCCATTCCATTACCAATCGCTCCACCGACCAAGAAGCCCATACTTATATTAATAATGGGCCCGCGCCAAGCCTTGTTTCTCCTTAAATAGAAGACAAACATTACAAATAAGATGGATATGACACCAAATACCCTTGCATAGCCGGGGAAAAATCCACCTGCCATTCCACTGTTTTCAATATAGGTAAGTTCAATCCCCATCCACGTTAACCTCTCGTACATTTCGACATTTAAGCGAACTAAAACCTTTGTGATTTGATCGATCAAAAGAACAATAACTGCAGTGATGTAAAATAACATGATAACCTTCTTTCCCAAAGGTTGTATAAACCTTTTATTTTCGATAAAGAATATATGCTCTTCTTTCTGCATAAGGAATACATTTATAGCAAACTTTTATTTTCTTTCCATTGTCGTCCCAATAAATTCTCGCTTTCTTAGCCCTTCCGTTACATAGCTTACATTTACTGAATAGCAACAGTACTCTCTCCTTCGCGAGTCAGCTTCCATTCTATCTTTCTACTAACTTCATTATATCGAAAAAGAAAGAAAGTGTAGAACTATTTGGTATTTTTTACATAACTCGTATTGTATCCTTTATATAGAGTCAGCTATAGGTAAAGGTATTCACCCATTCACCCAAATGATTTATTCACATAAGTTGTAACAAGCCTACTTTTTTAAAGGAGCGTTAATCATGAGTCCAATCAATTTTCAAGCTTTTACAGGATTAATTACACATATGGAAGATTACCCCTTCTATCCAACCGATGAAGAGACCGGATGTCATAAGTTCATCACTGTTCAAAATGAAACGGGGATGATTGTTAATTTTATAGCTGGTCCAAATACGTATTTCGTCAATCATGAAATGGTTTCGGTTGGAGACCAGATTACAGGATATTTGGATGGCGACGTACCAGTAATACTAATCTATCCTCCACAATATTACGCATTGATTATTGTAAAAGAGTCACCTTCCACCCACGTCAAGGTAGACTATTTTGATGATGATCTAGTCAGCGGTGATGGCAATTTAAAACTACATGTTAACCCTGACACACCCATTCTTTTAACAAACGGGCAAGCCTTTAATCAAAATCCTGCCCAGAGAAATCTTATTGTTACTTATACACATACATCGAAAAGCATACCCGCCCTAACTACTCCAGAAGAAATTATCGTCTATTGTCGTTAATCCTTATTAAAATGCATCCATTTTATTTTAAGATTGACATTCCTTTCGATTCGGTATATTCTATTAATTAACTTAATACAAAACTTTCTTATCCAGAGAGGTGGAGGGACTGGCCCATTGATACCTCGGCAACAGGCTTACATAGTACTGTGCCAATTCCAGTAGCGTAATTCGCTAGAAGATAAGAAGAGAAATTAGACACGGTGCCTAAACCTCTTCTTATCTGAGAAGAGGTTTTTTTATTTAGCAATAACGAGCAGAAATTCCAAATAATTTAAAAAGAGGATGATCAATATGACAAAAACATTAGTAAAGGCTCCATTTAAAGCAGACCATGTAGGAAGTTTCTTACGACCTGAAAACTTGCATCAAGCAAGAAAGGACTTGAAAGAAGGTGAAATTTCTGCATCTGAACTACGCGAAATTGAAACGAAAGAAATAAAGAGAATAGTAGACAAGCAGATTGAAGTTGGATTAAAGGCTGTCACAGACGGTGAGTTTCGTCGTAGTTGGTGGCATTTGGACTTCCTTGAAGGTTTAAATGGAATAGAAGGATATGAAACAGAAAAAGGATACACATTCGATGGAATTGAGACGGACCGTTACCATGTGCGTAATACAGGAAAAATCTCCTTTGATCCGGACCATCCATTCATAAAAGATTTTCTTGAATTTAAGGATATTGTCGGCGACCGCGCAATTCCGAAGCAAACCATTCCAAGTCCTAACCAATTGTTCGAGGTCGGTATTCGTAATCCAGAAATTTATCCAGATCTTGAAACGTATGCTAATGATATCGTCAGCGCATATCGTGATGCTATAAAGGCATTCTATGATGCTGGTGTCCGTTATTTACAGCTGGATGATGTATATATTGCCGGCCTTTCTTCCGAAGATTTTCAGTTAATCGATACAGGAGGATACTCTAAAGCAGAATTAATTGAGCTTGCAGTTCGAATTGTAAATGATGTTATTGCAGATCGACCAGAAGATTTAATCATCACTACCCACCTATGCCGCGGAAATTATCGTTCAAGCTGGGCGTTCAAAGGAAGTTATGCGGATATTGCACCGACTTTATTTGCTAAAGAAAAAGTGGATGGTTTCTTCCTTGAATATGACGATGAGCGTTCCGGTTCATTCGAGCCATTAAAACACGTACCAAAAGGTGGAGCACAAGTTGTAATTGGTGCTGTTACATCTAAAGCTGGTGAACTCGAAGATAAAGAAGTAATCAAGAAAAAAATTGAAAATGCTTCACAATTCGTCCCGTTAGAACAACTTGCTTTGAGCCCGCAATGTGGATTTGCCTCTACCCATCATGGTAACAAGCTTACAGAAGACGAGCAATGGTCAAAGCTGAAGTACATTGTGGATTTATCGAAAGAAATTTGGGGATAAACGGAACACGAGTATCTGATTCATAAAAAGGTGATCGGTTGGTAGAATATTCTCTAACCGATCACCTTTTTATTTTTTTATGGAAATTAATTACCAAAATTATGAAACCAATACTGCTTTCTCTCCGTACAACATGGTAGAAAGAAATGGGAGGGAAAAGAATGCCAGAAATTGCTATGCAATTGACGAATGTAAGTAAGCGGATTGGCAAAAAGGAAATTATCAAAGACTTGTCATTTTCCATTAATAGAGGAGAAGTATTTGGTTTTATTGGTCCAAATGGTGCCGGGAAAACGACGACAATTCGTATGATGGTTGGACTTATGAAAATCACGGAAGGTGACATACATATTCTCGGTAAAAGTATAAAATCTGACTTTAAACAGGCAATTCGCGAAGTAGGCGCTATCGTTGAAAACCCTGAGCTTTATCCATTCTTAACCGGTGCTCAAAATTTGAAACAGTATGCAAGAATGATTCCAGGAGTCACGCAAAAAGATATCGATGAAGCTGTTAGACTCGTAGGTATGGAAAAGGCACTGAACGAAAAAGTTGGTCGATATTCGCTTGGTATGCGGCAACGGATTGGTATTGCCCAAGCCATTTTACACAAGCCTTCTATATTAATCCTAGATGAACCGACAAATGGTCTTGATCCAGCAGGTATCAGGGAAATCAGACAATACATCCGTAAATTGGCGGCCGAAAAGAACGTTGCAGTTATTATATCCAGTCATCTCTTATCCGAGATTGAATTGATGTGTGACCGAATCGGTATTATTAAAAATGGAGAACTTGTTGCTACACAAGATGTCCGAGAGAACACATCTTCAACAACTCAAACATTGCTGCAAGTTGAGATGGAAGCCACACCATTAGATAAAGCTTTAGAAATTATTAATGAGAAAACTACAGCTGCACAAACGAATAATAAGATTACTTTCGAAATTGAAAAAGAACATATTCCGGCTTTAATTTCAAATCTTGTGGAACAAAATATTCTCATTTATGAGGTCAGTGTCACGAAATCAACCTTAGAGGATAAATTCTTTGATTTGATTGGAGAGAATGTCATTGGGTAATTTTATAAATCTCATTCAAAATGAACTGATTAAAATCTATCGATTGAAATCCACTTGGGCGATGTATATTATAGTAGGAATTATTATTGTTGGCCTTGGCATTTTCATCAAATCCTACGGAGAATATATGACGTATGAAGAGGATAGTTGGAGAGAAACTCTTGAAGCCGAGAACCAAAGCTTACTGGATGAGTCTGAAGAATTTCCAGGAATTGCGGAATTCAACCAAAGCCTCATCGAGCAAAATAATTACTATTTGGAAAATGATATTATACCAGTGAGTTATGGCGCATGGCAATTTGTAATGGAAAATGAAATGCTGCTTTCACTAGTCAGCCTATTCACTATTATCGTGGCAGCTGGTATTCTCGCTAATGAATTCCGCTGGGGTACGATAAAGCTGCTCCTTATCCGGCCGATTTCACGAACAAAAATATTGATAGCAAAATACAGCTCTGTACTCCTTTTTTCATTTATTACAGCATTCTTTGTACTGTTCTTTTCATGGATTGTCGGTCTCATTCTATTTGGATTCGATGGAATGAACCCTCATATTGTCCTTGAAAAAAACGAGGGCATCGAGTATGTTTCTGTTATTGGTGAAATTCTTACGGGATATGGATTCAGTCTCATCAACTTACTCATGATGGCCACTTTCGCCTTTATGATCTCTGCCATCTTCAGAAATAGTGCCTTAGCGATTGGACTAGCCATATTCCTCATGCTTGCAGGAAATCAAATTGTCTTTTTCTTCATAGAGCGTGACTGGGCTAAATACATTTTATTTGCAAACACAGACCTTTCCCAATATGTTAATGGAAATACACCATTAATGGAAGGGATGACATTAGGTTTCTCCGTCACCATGTTAGTAATCTATTATGTCATATTCGTCGCACTTTCTTGGGTATTCTTTACGAAACGGGATGTAGCCGGCTATTAATATGCAAACTAAGAAAGGTTCCGATTAAAATGTCGGAACCTTTCTCTATCATATAAGATGCTGCAAAACTTTTCCTTTACCTTCTCTCACTTCAACCTTCGCATAAGCTCCATTCACAAAGGTTATTTGTGGAGGGACATGTCCGCAGTCTATATCATAAATAATCGGTAATTGAAGTTCTTCATATAAATCTTGATAAACATCTTCTATAGTATAATTACCCACAGTGTCGTTTGCCGGACTCCTGCCAAACAGGATACCCGCACAACCTTCAAACCAACCTGCCAATCTCATCTGCACTAAGGTTCTCCTCAAATCAGTTGTATTCAAATAACAGTTTTCAAAATACCAAAGAATTGGTTCCCCTTTGGTGAATTGTTTACGGAAATTTGCTACATCACCATATTCTGTTCCAATTAGATGTCTGATTACATCAATACACCCACCAAGTAATCGACCTTCCACTTGGGCATCCTTTCCTAAGAGGACCTTCCATTCTGTTGGTTCTGTCAGATGATAAATTTGTGGTGTCGGATTGTCATGTTGCCACTCTTTCTGATACTTTTCAGATGAATACTGTAAAATAGAATCCCCTCGCTTTGTAGATAAGACTTTTTCCCACATTGCTGTAGTCTTGTCTGAGTATTCTCCTCTTACATCCACCAAATTTGTACCATGAGCAGTAGCTATTCCCGTCTTTAACGTCGTAGCCAATAATAAAACACTTGTATCCGAATACCCTAGTATCCACTTCGGCTCCATATCATTAAAGTTCATATGCTCCAAAATTTCAATGAGCAGTTCCCCACCCCAAGGGGGAAATATCAACTCAATACCATCATTGGTCAACATTTCATTTAATTCTTTGGCCCTTATTTTTGCAGGGGCAGACTTTGCCTTTTCTTGTGTCCATACAGTATCACCAATCTGGATGTCGTAACCTTTTTCTTTCAATCGTTTCTCTGCTGTATTTATCAAATCATGCAATTCTGGTTGTACTCCCGAAGAAGGTGCTGTTACACCAATTGTTGCTCCTTTTCTTAAAAATGGATATTGAATCATATTATCTTCTCCTTTTAATAGAAAGAGTTAAGATCATCTTCCAAAGTAGAAAGCATCAATTCAAGAAAACGATTAGCTTGTGATTCTTCTGGTAACTGTGAATTAATCCAACCTTTTTCTTCCTTTAACAGATAAATAAGACTAGTAACTGCTGTTTTATGAGACATCGGGTTTCTATTATTTAAAATATGCTGAACCTCTTTCAACTTATTTCGAGGCAGTAAAGACCCAAGAGCTTTCATTCCCAGTTGGGCTCTCTCTGGATAATAACGATGCAACAACACGTACGCGGAATTCACTAACACAAAGTGCAGCATTTCACTCGCCCATATATCATTTCCTCTCTTGAGCGCCTTCCGGTATTGGAATGAATACCAAGCTACATCGTAGACGTGATCAGCGAATTCTTCTTCGGTGAGTCGTAGATTTTGCGTTCTCCGATATTGATCCATCACCCCTCTTGGGTCATACAGCACTTTAAAATAATCCTTTTCCAAGAATGTATCTTCTGTCACTGTATATAAGTCAACATGAAGCAGATTGTCATATACGGCTATGATTTGAGGGGCGATAATGAAGAAGTCCTCATAGAAGAGAACCTTCCTATACTTCTCCAGATGACCTATCCTTTTATTTAGAAAATCACCCTTATCCTCTTCCTTCACTAAACAATATAAATCTATATCCGAAAACTCATCTTCTTCTCCTCTTGCAATAGATCCTTTTACAAATACCGCTTGAACAAGCGGATCCTCCATCAAACTCTCAGAAATTGCTTTAAGTGCTGCTTGTTGCATGATATACTCCCCCCTTTCCGATTATGAATGTGAGGTAAATATTACGATAGAATACCATGCTTTTAAACTAATTACAAGATTAAGATAATTACTCCACTAATTTGTGAAGAACCTCTCAAAAAACTATTGCAACTCCTATGGAAAAGGAGTAGAATTCATATGTTCAGTACTGAATTACATGCAGCTTTAATAAGCTGCTTAGGAGATAAACGTATGAAAAAGAAAGATTGGACTTTAACCATATTACTTTCAAATATATTCTTTGTATTTTTGGGAATCGGCCTAGTCATTCCTGTTTTACCAACGATTATGAATGAGTTGGATATAAGCGGTACTGTGATTGGTTACTTAACGGCTGCCTTTGCACTAGCTCAACTGGTTTTCTCGCCTATTGCCGGAAAAGCAGTTGATAAGTATGGGCGAAAGCGCATGATTGTGATCGGCCTATTTATTTTCAGTTCCTCTGAATTTCTGTTTGGACTTGGAAAAACAATTGAGGTGTTATTCGCCTCCCGTATCTTAGGCGGGATCAGCGGTGCTTTCATCATGCCAGCAGTAACGGCATTTATTGCGGATATCACTACATTACAAACGAGACCTAAAGCATTGGGCTACATGTCAGCGACGATTAGTACCGGGTTTATTATCGGGCCTGGGATTGGCGGATTTTTAGCCGAAGTCGGTACCCGTGTACCATTTTTCTCTGCTGCAGCATGCGGATTAATTGTTGCTTTCCTCTCGATTGTAACGTTACGTGAACCGAAGAAGAAAACAGACGATATGGCTAGCATGTCTGAAGAGCTTGGTAAAAGCGGTTTAAAGAAAGTCTTTATGCCGATGTTTCTAATTGCTTTCATCGTCATTCTCATTTCCTCTTTCGGTCTTGCAGCATTTGATTCTTTCTTTAGCTTATATACAGATCATAAACATGGGTTTACACCGTCGGATATCGCGATTGCAATTACTGGAGGAGCTATAATTGGAGCTATTTTCCAAGTTGCACTTTTTGACCCTTTAACACGTTGGATGGGGGAAATAAATATTATCCGTTGGTCGTTAGTAATCTCTGCTGTTCTAGTTTATGCAATGACTCTTGCCCAATCCTATTGGACAGTCATGGCTGTAACCTTTACCGTATTTATCGGCTTTGATCTTATCCGTCCAGCTGTTACAAACTATTTGTCCAGCATTGCTGGCAATGAGCAAGGCTTTGTAGGTGGGATGAACTCCTTCTTCACTTCACTCGCAAATGTGTTCGGGCCAGTACTAGGCGGGATTTTATACGATGTGAATATTGACTATCCTTTCTATTTCAGTGCAGTTGTAATTGTTATTTGCCTTGGATTGACCTTATTTTGGAAAAGACCTCACATAGAAATGAACCCGAAACCGACAACAACCAATGAGATGTAGAATCTCATTGGTTGTTGTCATTTCTTATGCTGATCTTTCTTGTATGTTAATATAAATTCAAAGGTAATCTTCCTAAATTATTATGATGTTCTCCATACGAATATAACGATTCTTCCGTCCTATAATCTTGTAGATTTCCTTGGAAGACTAACTCTAAATCTTGCACTACCATACTTGGTGTCATTAAAGATAACGGCATGGTAAAATTAATCCGACCACTCTGAATAAGAACCGAAGCAACGAATTGCGAACAGAAAAAAGCATTCTTCCTGGTGACAGGAATACGAAAAGGAATTGCAAATAATCCCAAGAGATTGTATCGATAATTTTCTTGGTTACCCTCGATTTGTTTGATATATCTTTTCATTTTGTCATATTCCGCTGCATCCACAGTTAGCCGATAAATTGCACAGGTCGCCTTTGAAAATAGCTCATCATCCAAATTCTCTCTAACAAAACCGCCAACAAAAGGATTTTGGGGCTGCTTCCTCCCAAAACTATATACTTCCATCAAATCATCATCAAAAGCAATCGATGCATGATTAAATGGTTTCCTAGTGTATAGTTTGATAGCTTTTGTAAATAATGTCCCCGTATCTGTCAGCAGAATATAAACATTTCTTTCCTTCACAATTGTTCTCCCCTTGCATTCCATGAACCTTCTATAAGTATTATAAAACGCTCGGCATGGCATGATAAGGAGCCTAGGTTTTAATTTCGAATAAGACCGGAGACGTATACACCAACAAAAAAGCACAAGAACATGATTGTTCTTATGCTTCCTCTTACTTCCACACAAATGGAAGGAATATCTTATTTTCTAGTTTTCACGTTGTTCTCCAAACTTACCATTAAAAATAAGGCTTTCCAATGGCTGACGACTATTCGGTTGTTCCCGTTCTTGAAGCGCTTTAGGCAGTTTTTCTTTCTCATCTTGATAACCAATAGCGACCAGTGCTTCAATATGATATTCTTCAGGTATTTCCAAGACTTCCCTTGCACGCTCAAAGTCAAAGCCTGTCATTGGATGTGTGATCAGTCCTTTTTTCGCTGCTTGTAAAGCTAGGAAACCCCATGCAGCACCTGTATCAAAGGAATGGGAATAAACAAAATTGTCTTCATTCAATTTTTTAGACAGGATCAACGTTAAAACAGGTGCTGATTTACACCAGGATAAGTTGAATTCATTGATAAACGAATGGAAAGCCGCTCTTTCCTCCGCAGTCTTCGCAACGATAAATCTCCAAGGCTGAAAATTAAAAGCAGACGGGGCCCAATGTGCTGCTTCGAATAAGGCTAACAATGTTTCCTCTGGAACTTGTTTCTCAGAGAACGAACGAGGTGACCAGCGTTTTAAAAAAATCTCATCAATATCGTATGTGGATGTTCTGTCATTTTTAACTTTGATTACGTCCATTATGCATTTCCTCCATACTTCCAACATTTTCAAGAAAGATCACTTTCTCTTCAAAATTTTTGTATTTGTAAGTTATTATACTATGATATAAAGATAAAGTCCGCAAATATCTATTTCTCACGCTGCAACGTGTTAAACGTATCTTCTATCTCCGAATGGAACTCTATAATATCTGCCAATTTTCCCACAAGATGTATGGTTTCCCAGGAATCTTGTTCAGGGTTTTCTTTTGCATCTTCCAAGATTTCCTCTAATACTTCCCTCTGACGTTCTGTCTTATCCACCCATTTTTTAAAATAAAAATTCATGAACGCTCTATATAATTGCGAGTTCGCAACATATAAATCTTTCCGGATTCCTTTCTGCCAAACTTGGGAAACCAGATTGAATTCCGCTAAACTGCGTATGCTTGTACTCATCGCAGTTTTGCTTTTCCCAAGTGCCTCACTCATTTCATCCAGGGTCTTTGGTTCGTCAACCAGGTACAGATAAGCAAACAAGCGTGACTCCAATGTTGATAAACCAAATAGTTCAATCGTTTTTGAAAGCGCTGTTACTAAATCATCTTTTAATGTTTTATCCGTATGCATAGCATCCTCCTAGAAGTACTACCTTTAGGATATATCATTCCACTTAAATTTAAAAACTTAACATTTCAGAGGATTATCGAGCAAATTCGAGGATAAAGCCAAAAACCACCTATGCAGTTTATCAAGTAAAAACTTTACGTTCTAAATGAACAAAAATAACAACTTAGTCGGTTTGAGATAAATTTATTAAATACGTATAGTTGAAAGGTAGTTCATTTTAAAGTTAAACAGCCAGCAACCAGTTGAGGAATAGATTTTATCTGTGAGCTGAAAAGAAAGTTAAAGTAAAGAGGTGAAAGAATGTCGATTATCGAGGTTAAAAACCTGACAAAGATATTCGGTAAAAATACGAAGCAAGCTTTGAAGCTTCTTGACAATGGACATAGTAAAGAAGAAATTTTAAAACAAACGGGCTCGACAGTCGGAGTCAATCGGGCTAATTTCTCTGTAGAAGAAGGAGAAATTTTCGTCATTATGGGACTCTCTGGAAGTGGTAAATCAACCCTTGTCCGTCTAATCAATCGATTGATTGAGCCGACGGGAGGCAACATTTACATTAACGGTGAGGACCTCGCCAAAATGAATAAACAAGAACTAAGAGAAGTTCGTCGTAAAAAATTAAGTATGGTTTTCCAGAAATTTGGGCTTTTCCCTCATCGTACGGTTCTGGAAAATGCTGCATTTGGCCTAGAAATTCAAAAGGTAGAAAAGCAAGAACGCGAGGAAAAAGCGAAAAAAGCATTGGAACTTGTTGGTTTGGGCGGCTATTTAGATCAAAAACCCGGACAGCTATCCGGTGGTATGCAACAACGCGTCGGACTTGCTAGGGCACTTACAAATGACCCATCCGTACTATTGATGGATGAAGCTTTCTCTGCGTTAGATCCCCTTATTCGTAAGGAAATGCAAGATGAGCTCATTCATTTACAATCCAAAATGAAAAAGACCATTCTTTTCATTACCCACGATTTGGATGAAGCACTTCGTCTGGGAGACCGCATTGCATTAATGAGAGATGGAAACATCGTTCAAATTGGTACGCCTGAAGAAATATTGGTCAATCCTGCAAATGATTATGTCGAAAAATTCGTAGAGGATGTCGACAAATCCAAAATATTTACCGCACAGCATATTATGAAACGTCCAGAAACCATTCAAATCGAGAAACATGGACCACGAGTTGCATTGGAAAGAATGCGTGAAGAAGGTATTTCTAGCATTCTAGTGACGGATAAAAATCGTCAACTACAAGGTTACGTCACCGCAGAGGCTGCTTCTCAGGCAGTAAAGAGTCAAAATGGCGACTTGAAAGAAATTATTAAAACAGATATTCCGCAAGTAGACAAGGATACAGCCCTTCAGGATATATTTTCTGTAATCTATGATTCACAGACTCCTGTAGCAGTCGTGGAAGAAGGTAAACTTTTAGGCATCATTGTACGTGGTGCAGTGATTGCAGCACTTGCTGGGGAAGGCGAGGTGGAAAATAATGTTTAATATGATGAGTATCGTTCCCAAAATTCCTGTAGCAGAGGGAGTTACCGATTTTGTCGGCTGGCTTACAGATACATTTTCTTTTCTATTCGACCCGATTAAAGTGCATTTTGGTAATTTAATGGACTTCATCACTGAAAGTGTCCTTATGAATATTCCTCCACTAATTTTCATTTTATTGGTTGCAGTAATTGCATTCTTTTTAACAGGAAAAAAATTAGGGCTTGCCGCCTTTTCTATTGTCGGGCTTTGGTTTATTCATAACCAAGGTTATTGGGAAGAAATGATGAACACTTTAACACTTGTTATTGTGGCCAGTTTATTGTCTGTCATTATTGGTGTGCCAATTGGAATTTTAATGTCTAAAAGTAAAATCACAGAAACGATTTTCACACCGATTCTGGACTTTATGCAGACGATGCCAGCGTTTGTGTACTTGATTCCAGCCGTTGCTTTCTTCGGAATCGGAATGGTCCCTGGTGTCATCGCTTCTTTAATCTTTGCAACACCACCGACAATCCGGTTTACGAACTTAGGTATCAGGCAAGTATCCGGTGAATTAGTAGAAGCCGCAGACGCTTTCGGTAGTACAGGTGCACAAAAGCTATTTAAAGTAGAATTACCAATGGCTAGACCAACAATCATGGCAGGTATCAACCAAACGGTCATGTTATCCCTATCCATGGTAGTTATCGCTTCAATGATCGGTGCTCCTGGACTTGGTAGTGAAGTATTATCTGCTTTACAACGTTCCCAAGTGGGACCTGGATTTGTTTCAGGCGTTGGTATTGTAATCTTAGCGATTGTTATCGATCGCATGACACAGAATTTGAGTAAAGAGAAAAAAGCAAATGGATGATAACTTTTCTACAAGAAAAGTTTCAAATATTACTATTAGAAAAAGGGGAGTTAATACATGAAGTTTAATTGGAAACGTCTCGGACTTGTTTTAGGTCTATCCACTGCATTATTCGCAGCAGGTTGTGGATCCTCAGGAGAAGAAGAAACAGGTGACGACGCTAGCACTACAGGTGGCGAAGTTGAATTAGCATATGTTCAGTGGGATACGGAAATTGCTTCAACCCATGTAATCGGAAAGGTTTTAGAAGACTTAGGTTATGATGTGAAACTGACTGCATTGGATAATGCAATCATGTGGGAAGCTGTTGCTAATGGTGAAGCAGATGCAATGGTCTCTGCTTGGTTACCACTTACTCACGGTTCCCAATTCGATCAGTATGGTGATAAAATGATTGACCTGGGACCAAACTTAGAAGGAGCAAAAATCGGTTTAGTAGTTCCTAGCTATATGGAGGTAGATTCCATTGCTGACCTGACAGATGAAGCTGGTCAAACTATCACAGGAATTGAACCTGGTGCTGGGGTTGTTGCTGCATCGGAAAGATCTTTAGAGGATTATGAGAACATGGAAGATTGGCAAGTTCAAACTTCTTCCAGTGGTGCCATGACAACTGAATTAAGAACTGCTTACGAAAATGAAGAAGAGATTATCGTTACAGGCTGGTCTCCACACTGGAAGTTCCAAGAGTTCGATTTGAAATATTTAGAAGATCCGAATGGTACTTTTGGAGATGCTGAAACAATCAATACTATGGTCCGTGAAGGGCTAGAAGAAGACGACCCAGAGTTATATCAAATTCTTGATAACTTTAATTGGTCAGTCGAGGATATCGAAGCTGTAATGCTCGAGATTGCAAATGGAGCAACTCCTGAAGACGCTGCTGCTGCTTGGGTAGAAGACAACCAAGATAAAGTGGATGAGTGGACAGAAGGAATCGAATAAAAATTAAGGGTTGGCTTTCATAGAAAGTCAGCCCTTTTTTCATATCTATTAAAATTTGACGAAAAATTAAATTCATATAGAACACATGTTCCATTTATGATATAATTGCCTTACCCCCGGGGGAAAGGGGGTGAAGCTTATGGAGGTCATCACAATTATAGCAGCTATGCTTGCTTTCCTGACTGCTTTGGTAAACTTAAAAACTGCTATAATTAACTTCAAAAGAAAAGACCATCGCTCAGGAGCGATAGTCCAGCTATTGTCGGGTAAGGGATAAGCTCCCTTACCCTCCTCCATATTCTATTTTTAATATATCCCATTTATTCATGAATAGCAAGATATTCGAGAGGTAGAAAGAACTATTACTTTATAAAGCGGCAGACCCACCATCTATTGATATAACAGCTCCATGAATATAAGATGCTTCGTCACTCAGAAGGAATGCTACGACATTTGCTACCTCGTGAGGTTGCCCTAATCTACCCATCGGAATGGCTTTTAGCCATCGCCTGAATCGCTTCCGCTGGAAATGCTTTTACCATCGGCGTTTCATTCGTACCTGGAGCAATTGCATTGATTCTGATATTCTCTCTACCGTATTCTCCGGCAATCGTCTTGGTCAACCCGATGATCGCATGCTTCGTTGCTGAATATGCACCGAGCGTTGGCATCCCTACCACTCCACCTAAGGAGGCGGTATTGACTATCGAACCTCCGCCAGTCTTCAACATCTCATTAGCAACATATTTCAAACCGTAAAATGCACCTTTTAAATTGACATCAACGATCTGCTCGAATTCATCCTCGGAACATTCCAACGTGCGAACGCCGGAACCAGATACACCTGCATTGTTAAAAAATAAATCTATCTTACCAAAGTATTCTAAAGTTCTGGTTACATAATTTTTTACATCTTCCAGTTTACTCACATCAGCTTCAACAAAAATAGCATCTGTACCTTTATCTTTGCATAGCTTTACCGTTTCTTCACCATTTTCTTTTGAAAGATCGACAATTGAAATATGTGCACCACGTTCTGCTAATTTCAAAGCAGTCTCCCTTCCAAATCCACTGCCGCCACCTGTGATAATCGCTGTTTTACCTTGCAATTAGAACACCCCAATCCAATGATTGTTATTTGTGAAATGGTTAACATACTTTATTTATCTAAAATAGGGAATGATATCCCAAAGATATCATTATTATTCCCTCTCTAAGATCGTCCATTCACAAATAATCACCAACTCGTTTTGCACTAATTCAGCTGTAATACTTCCATTCATCTTCTCCATCAAACTTTTTACAATTGCTAAACCAAGACCTGTACTTTTTCCAGAGCGTGCACGGTCTCCTGTATAAAAGCGGTCAAACATCCGCTCGACATCCAGTTTTGTCAGATTCTCAGCAGTATTTTTTATGATTAATCGTACATATTTCCCCTCTTGTTCCATCCGGATGACAATATTACCATCCGAATGTGTGATTGCATTGATAATTAAATTCTCAATGACTCTTGAGATTGCTGACTTATCTGCCAGAATCATCATTTCAGCGTCAGGCAACTCAATAGTGGGTTCCATATTATTTTCATGAAAACGATCATAAAAGCTCATTAAAACTTCAATAATCAATTGCTTTAACTGGATATTTTCCAATTTTAACTGATGTTCTGCAGATTCTATAATACTTAACTCAAAGAAATCCTTTAACAAAACTTCTAATCGTTCAGCTCTTTCTTTTGCAATACGTAACATTTCTTGCTTCTCCTCAGGAGATGTTTCTTCCTCTTCCGCTAATTGAATATAACCTAAGATAGAGGTTAGTGGTGTTCTAAGGTCATGCGATATACTAGCAATTGCTCTTTTTTGTTCTTTTTCAAAAGTAATTCGTTTCTTATTCTGAACGATATATCGATCAATCAAACGATTAATTTCTACACCTAAACCTTCTATTTCTTTATCTAACAGTGCAACATCGATTTTCTTGTTTGTCTTGCCATCGTTGTAAGTTTCAAGTTGCATGCGCATTTTTTGAACTTCCTTTTTAAAAGCATGGAAGCGGGTGGTTACAAAGACAAATAGTATTACTATTGCAATAAAAAATAAAATCAATCCACTCACCCGCTTTCATTTCTTATTTAATTTCTTTTCTATTAAAGAGGAACATGCCGCAAACGGTAATGACAAATATTGTCCACAATCCAATTACTATTGCTTTTATCTGCTCTCTACCCAACATCATAGGAGTAAATACGTCTGAAAATTGCTGGAAAATGGAGTAGTTGTAAATGACACCAACGATTGACTCCGATGGGAATTGTTGCATTCCAATCATGACGATGTTCAACAGAATGGAGAAAAGAATTGTTTTACCACTTTCTTCAGTAATTATCGAAAGTAACATGATTATCGCAGTATATCCTAGAAACTGTATAGTAAACAAACTGTACGCCCTACTTAAAAACTGTAAATTTTCCACACTCCATATTTCTGCATACCCAAACGCAGATACTATGATTAAAGCAGTAATTAACGGAATAAGAATCGTAATCATCAACGATCCAAAAGAAAAAATAAGATACTTCGCCAAGTAAATCTTTGACCTATTATGACCACTCATCATTTGTGTGCGTATGATGCCATTATTGGAGAATTCACCGGAAATAAAAAAGCCAGCGAGTGATGCGACAATCAAGTTAAAAATAAACGGTACCGTGAAAACACCTAAACCATTCAATTCTCCCAAACCAGCGGCATCAAACGGGGTGCCACTCATCATCCACCATTCCGTAATAATTAAACAATGAAATAGAACACTTAAAGCCGAAACGGTTAACGTGATGACCCAAAATGATTTATTTCGCTGTAATTTATACCATTCAACTTTCAGCAGATTATTCATGCTCTCCCTCCTCTATCACCTTTGAAAAGTAACTTTCAAGGCTATCACCATTTTGAGAGAGATGCTCCATGATTAGACCCTTTTGGGTAAGTGCAAGTGAAACTGTACGAATATCGTCGAGATAATCATAAAGTTTAATCGTACCATCTTGCATTATTTCAAAGTCTGAAGTTGCCAACTCTTGCTCCAATACCGTGGAAGCGATTGCTGGCCGATCCACTTTAATTTGCAGATACTGTCTACACTTCTCATCCAACTCTTTTGCTGTTAATTCCTCCATCAACTTTCCTTTATGAATAATCCCGAAACTGGTTGCAAGCAAATGAAGTTCACTCAAAATATGACTCGAAATCAAAACAGTTATTCCTTTTTCATGATTAATATTTTTAATTAGTTCTCTTAATTCAACAATTCCTGTGGGATCAAGTCCATTTATCGGTTCATCGAGTAATAAAAATTCCGGGTCACTTAGTAATGCAATACCAATCCCCAGCCTTTGTTTCATCCCCATTGAAAAGTTTTTCACTTTCTTATTTTTCGTATCCATGAGCCCAACTAGTTGTAATATATTATCAATGGACTCTCTACCCGGTATACCTCTCTGTATCCGTTGTATCTCCAAGTTTTCAAAAGCACTCATATTCGGAAATAGCGCGGGACTTTCTATGAGAGCACCCATCCTTTTTTGTGCATTTGTTAATCCTTTTGGATCGTCGTTTCCAAACCATTCGATAGTGCCTTCGGTTGGAAAAGCAAGCCCCGTAATTAGACGTAAAAGTGTAGATTTCCCTGCTCCATTTTGACCGATAAATCCATATATTTCACCTTGCTTGATGTTAAGATTCACATTTTCCAGGGCATAATTATGTTTATATTTTTTCGTTAAGTTCTTGGTTCGTAGTATATATTCACTCATTTTATGACCTCCCTTAGTGACTAACATCATTATGACCGGTGAAACATAAGAAAGACTTAAGATACCCCTTAAGAAAACCTTAAGATTTCATTCGATAGCCCATGCCCCAAATCGTCTCTATATATTCTTCTGCCGGATTGGCGTTCGCGAGTTTATTCCGTAAGTTGCTCATATGAACATTTACAGTATTATCATCTCCGTGAAAAGGCTCGCCCCATACACTTTCAAAAACATTCGCTTTGGAGAATACCTTTTGAGGCGATTCCATCAGCAAAGATAAAATTTTATATTCCCGTCCAGTCAATGTGAGCATAGAACCGTTAACAGTTACTTTCATTGCTTCCAAATCCAATTGAATGTCCTTATGAGTGAGCATTGCTTTAGGTTGCTCACTTGTATACTTATACCGTCGCAAAAGGGAGTCTATTCGTGCAGACACCTCCTCTACATCAAATGGTTTGGAAATAAAATCATCTGCTCCTTTACGCAATGTGCCAATACGTGTTTCTTTTTCATTCTTAGCAGAAATGATGATGACCGGAATCGATCCTTTTAACCGGATTTTATGAAGCACATCCTCACCGGACAATCCCGGAATCATCAAATCCAACAAAATTAAATCCCAAGATTGGTTATCTAAGTGAAGTAAAGCTTCTGTTCCAGAATAGGCAGACTTTGCCTTATAGCCGCTTTTCTTAATTATTCTACACAACAGTTGATTGATGTCGTTGTCATCTTCAACCACCAAAATATTAATTGTTTGATGCAATTCTGATCACTCCCTTTTATATAAACAGATAAATTGGCTTATACCTCTGCCGCTACAAACGAACTGAAACCAAAACGTTCTGTTTCTTCATTCCTATGATATCCTCTCAGTGCTCCCTCATAAACAAGATCTAATTCAACACATTCCTGAATATCACCTGGTGAAATTAATCCCGGCTGTTTCTTTATATCAACTACATTTCCTTCTTTAAGAACAGTTGCAACAAATTGTGAACAGAAGAAAGCATTTTTCCTTTCAATCGGTTTGTTAAACAAGAAGCCGAATAGACCTATGAAATTATAATGATACTTGTCTTGCTGCAATTCCATCTTTTGTATATACCTTGCCACTCTATCAAATTGTTCGTCTGATATGCTTATTGAATAAATTGCACAACGAGCCTGTTTGAATAATCCTGACTTGGTATCTTCATGAACAAATCCACCTCTGAAAGGATTGTACATTCTCTTTCTCCCAAAACTATAGACTTTTTTCAATTCTCCATCAAGGGAAATTGAGACATGGTTATATGTTTTTTTCGTATAAAGTTTAATCATCTTAGTTAGCAGTGATCCTGTATCTGACAATAAAATATATAACTTTTTATTTTTCATATTTGTCACCTCTGTTTGTAACTATACAGAGTAAAACATAAGGAATACTTAATTCATTTCTTAAGAAATGATTAAGTTATAAAACAACTAAAAAGACTACCACTTATGGAAGTGATAGTCTCTTTCATTTATTAATTTAGATACAATTCCATCGGCTCATTCCCTTTCTTATTCATGAGCCTGACACCGATTGGTTGAATTTCCAACAAGGTATAGTTTGGATCTTCTGGTCCATCGAAATACAATTTCATATCTTCATTCCACAACTCTTTTTTTAATTCCTCCGAATGATTAAACGTTACTTTCCCTTGATACTCGACAAATTCATCTCCAAAGCCATCACCTTCATACCCAATGATTATGTGAGTATATGGGTTTGCTTCTAGTTCATCTGTTTTCTCCGCATGCTTATCAGTTGGGGTAAACAGAGTCAAATCCCGATGAAAAAAAGTCATATATCTAGAGTGTGGCTTATTATTTTTTATCGTCGCCATCGTTCCAATATGACTTTCATTAAGTATTCTCTCAATTTGCTGTCTGACTTCCTCTTGATTCAATGACATGCACTCCTTGTAGATTTAGTCATGCTATTGTTTGTTAAATTGGTAAAAAATATACGATTCATTCTCAGTTGTCACTCCTTTCCAGCCTTTTCATAATCTATAGGCAGGAGGGGAATATGAGGATGAGTTTCAGTATATTTCTTCAAGAGATGCTTGTATTGTATATCATTGGACTGATTGGTTTTTTCGCTCGAAAGAAAGACATATTGAACCAACATGCAACTCAAGTGCTGACACAGCTGATATTGAATTTGACCCTCCCCTTTTTAATTCTTTACGCGATGGGTCAACCATATGTTTCCGGAGTGACGGGTAAAGTTTTTTGGTTAATTCCTATTTCTTTTCTTATTTTGAGTTCAGCAATCATATTAACCTTTCTTTTAAGAAAAGTGCTTCAGCTACCCGACGACAGGAGAAGGGTATTAGAAGGATTGGTCATCTTTGGAAATCAAGGATTTATTGGATTCGCATTATTATCCAGCCTTTTTCCTGAACACGGTCCACTATTTGTGAGTGTTTTTAATTTGCCTTATCTCTTATTGATTTGGACATATGGGGTATATTTATTCGTCGGCAATAAAGAAAACATTCCATGGAAGAAAATATTTCTTAACCCTGGAATTCTTGCAACGCTGATTGGGATGCTCATTTTTATGCTGCCAATCCATTGGCCAGTTATGTTATCCGCCCTATTCAACATAGTCGGAAATACCACCATTCCGCTGTCTATGTTGCTTATCGGAGCATTACTTGCCAACATGCAGTTGAGACAATCCCTTGTTCTGTTAAAAGATAAAACGATGTGGCTGGTTACGGCTTTACGATTAATCATCCTCCCGCTTTTACTGTTTCCTATTATATTTTTTTCCTTGCCTTTTCCACTTGCAGCAACCGCCATTCTCGTTACAGCAACACCAGCAGCCCCTACAATCGCCCTCTACTCCCAAACGTACGGTGGGGATACGGATTATGCTGCTTTCGGTTCAGCATGGACGACTCTATTATCAGCCTTCACCATACCAATGCTATATATTCTATTGTTGACCTGTTACCATATAATTCACTGATTTAATAAGGTATACGGTACACGTCAGGATGGAATAACCATTTCACAATATTCACCAGAAGAAGGATGGAGAGGCGACCCTCACAAACAACTAGAGCGTACTTTCATGTGAAAGAAAACTTCTCACTAGATAGTTATTAAATGTAAAAACCTGCGATCTCCAAGTTTTCATTTACAGTAACTTGAAACATGATATCCGCATCATTAAATACTCCATGAATCAAAATAACTTGATAACCACCATCAATTGTTTCTGTTTTGTTGTATTCGTAATCAATGAATTCACCCATTTGAACTTCAAGGCTTTCCCATAATTCCTGTAATTCTGCTGCTCCAAGCTGCTCACTCATCGTTTGATCAAACTTATCTGTAGCTTCTTCATATTGTCCCTGACTCAACTGTTCAATAAAATTTTCTGCTAGAGCGATTGACTCTTCGTCCTCTTGGATTTCTTTTTCTCCACTTTCTTCTTCAACCTGCTGCTCAGTGGAGTCTGTCTCATCTTCTGCAGTGTCTTCAGCTTGATTACACGCCGCCAATGAAAAGATAGCTAAAATCAGGATAGCTCCTTTTAAAAATTTACTCATTGATATCCCACTCCTTATTTTTCTTGTTTTAGTATCCATTCTCCTATATCTTGGATAACTTTGTCATCCACTTGGCCTGGAACCTTGTATTCTGCTAGAGTTCCTTTATGCGGCCCTTCGTAGGCTACAAAAGAATGGTTTAGCCCCGGGTAGCTGATTAAAGTTGCCTGTTCCTTACCAGAAAGCAATTCCTGCCATAGAGTAAAGTCTTTATCATAATATACTTGGAAATCATCTTCTCCTTGTAAAATGAGAATGGGCTTTTCCATCTCATCAATCCAAGCTCGAGTATCGAATTTATCCATATCTTTAAGATAATACCCGTTCATCCCAAACACAGTCATATCTTGTGCTGCTTCATCCCCTATCTCTTCCAAGCTTTTTGCCTTTTCATATTCTTCTTCAGCTAATTTCATCTGTTTTTCTTTCTCATCTTCCTCCTTTATCTGACTTTGGATAGCAGCACGATTTTGATCATACGCCACTTCCCATGAAGGTCTTGGGGTACCGGCAAGAATAACTAAACCCGCATAACCTCCCCCTTCAACATCAATTCGAGGAGCCAACATTCCACCAAGGCTATGTCCCACGATAAAAACACGTTCTTCATCGATCCTCGGATCTGCTTTTGCCAATTCAGCAGCACGTATTGCATCTTCCACCGTTTCTTCAAATACAGTTAAACGATTACCGAAATCCTTTATGAGTTCATCCGCATGGGTAAAGGTGCGTTTATCATAGCGGATGACTGCAATCCCCTGTTCTGCCAATCCCCACGCGATATCACGGAATGGTTTATAGGCAAAGACCGCCTCATCCCGATCACTCGGCCCGGAACCATGGACAAGAACGACTGCAGGTACGGTGTCATCCATCTCCACAGGAAGAGTGAGCAGTCCTTCCAATTCATATTTTGTTCCTTCACCAACAGTTATCTCCTCTTCAAGAATAGAGTCCGGCAATTCAACAGTCATCATACCTTCAGAAAGATGGAAGCCCACCAAACGCCTATCTTGGTTAAAAATCATCCGCACATCAAATTGAGTAGTCGTGTATTCCAATGTTGCCTCTACAATATCCAATGATTCTGTCCGATTTTCAGTTTGGAAAGAACGTGTAGCAATAAATTCATCACCCGCGGTCCTCTCTTCCCAATCCCCGGCTAAATCGTCTACTGATATAGAATTCTGAAGCTCTTCCGCAAACCAACTTTCACTTACTTTTTGGTATTCCTCATTCTGGAGTAGCGTAATCACTTCTTGAGCAGCTTCTTCAATTGTCATTACCTCTTCCTTATTCATACAACCTACTAATAACAGCAACATCACCAAGAAACAACTCCGCTTACATATTTTCATATACATAGGATTCCTCCGTTTTATTCTCCTTTGTATTACGAATACCATCTAAAAAGGTTCCGGATTTCATTCCTTTAAGTGAATGGTATTTGAATGGTTACAAATCTGTTCGAAATCACTGAATCATTTTATCAGGACATCCATTGAAACCATACTCGCTCAACTTTATTTTTGACTAATTTCCGAACCTTAAAATAATACCATATGAATTTACCATTATTTGAATATAATGGAACTAACAGAAAAGATGAGTCACTTAACAAAAAGCATAGATAGTTGGTGAAGATTATATGGGAGAAGTAACATTACTACTAGCGTTTGGAGCAGGATTATTATCATTCATTTCACCTTGTTCGCTTCCTCTTTACCCTGCGTTTCTTTCCTATATCACAGGGATGACAGTGGACGAATTAAAGACAGAACGAGGAATTTTAAGAAGGAAAGCTTTCATACATACGCTTCTTTTTTTATTAGGGTTTTCGATCATCTTTTTGGCAATCGGATTAGGGACCACATTTATCGGAGAATTCTTTAAAGCTAATAAGGAGTTATTGCGACAGCTTGGTGCAATAGTATTGGTATTCTTCGGTCTCGTCCTTACAGGTATTTTAAGTTTTGATTTCTTACTAAAGGACAGGAAGATCCATTTTCAGAAAAGACCTGCCGGCTATCTAGGTTCCATCCTGATTGGAATCGGTTTTGCTGCTGGTTGGACCCCTTGTACAGGACCCATTCTTGGTGGAGTGATTGCAATGGGAGTGGCAAATCCAGGAATGGGATTATTTTACATGTCTTTTTATATCTTGGGCTTTTCCATTCCCTTTTTAGTGATGACATTCTTCCTTGATAGGATGACATTTCTTAAAAAGCATGCAAATCGTTTCATGGTCATCGGTGGTTACTTAATGATTATAATGGGTATCATTTTATTTTTTGATTGGATGACCGTGATTATTGAATTATTAATCCCTGTGTTTGGCGGATTTACTGGGTTTTAAAGCTCCTATCACCGGAAATATTAATAAAAATAACCACCTAGCCGAACAAGCTAAATTGGGTGGTTATTTTCATGATATTTCTCGATTCCCCACATAAAATGAAGAAAATAATCGAATTTCCCCTGTTCAAACGATTGTTTGAACCACTTTCTTAAACTTTTAAAACCATTCGGATTGTCTTTAAAACATGTCCATCAAAGTTATCATCAAACTCACGGATAGGCTTAAACCCTTTAGCCTTATAAAACATTTTCCCAATCTCGTTATCTCTTTCTACGTTAATATAAATCTCTTTTACTTCATCCAATAATTTAATACCTTCATTTAATAAAGCTGTACCGACACCTGCACCCTGATTTTCAGGATAAATATAAATTGCTCCGAGCTCCACCTCTCCCTTCTCATTGACAGGTGAAAAGTTAGCAAAACCAACGACCTTCCCCTTTATTTCAGCAACCAGTAACAAGGAATGATTCATGCGATATTCCATGTTTTCGTCACTATAGGCAGCAGTAAGGAAGTTTTCTTGTACTTCGCCAGGTATTATTCCTGCATATGTTGCTTTCCAAGTTTTACTCGCCACATGTTGGACGTCTTTGATGTCTTCAGGGAGCATTTTTCTAATTTCTACAGTCATTTTTTCTCCTCCTTTATAAAAAAAGAAAACCTCATCTCTGTGAAGAGACGAGGTTTTCCCGTGGTACCACTCTTTTGGCATCATCAGCCATTCTTAGTTAATGATAACGGAATTTCTCCGTTGTATCCTACTAGTGTTCAGACACAATTCTCCGAGGTGCGTTTCATTCAATAAGAGCTTTTAGGCTTGCACCATCCCTAAATCGCTATAAACTCTCCCTTGAACTACTCTCCTCATCATCGATTCAGTTCAGTATTTATTACATTATACAGATTATACGGAAAATTACAAGTCCTCTTTAAGCTTAACAATTAATTCTGAGAATGGTAAACTGCAGGTAATTAGTATACGGAGGGTTCTCATATGGACATCAATCAACTTCAACAGTTAATAGCATCATTTCCACTAATCGAAGATTTAATTTCATTAAAGGAAACCCTATGGTTTAATCCAAAACTATCAGCATATCAAACGGGTATAGAGCTCGCTCCATTGTCTCGCGCTGATGTAATAGATGCAGAGGATAGGCTGAATCGGTTTGCCTCTTATATAGCCAATGTTTATCCAGAGACAAAGGAGGCGGGTGGAATCATCGAATCCCCCCTCGTAACAATCCCAAAAATGAAGCAAAAACTAGAGAAGGATTATTCACAACCCATTTTTGGTGAGTTATTACTAAAATGTGATAGTCACCTCCCTATTTCCGGATCGATTAAAGCAAGAGGTGGAATATACGAAGTACTGAAACATGCAGAGCAGTTAGCTATAGAAAAGGGACTACTCACAACCGACGACGATTACTCCATTTTAGCTAATGAGAAGTTCCGTACGTTTTTCTCCAACTATTCTATTGCTGTCGGCTCAACAGGGAATTTAGGACTCAGCATTGGCATCATGAGCGCCAAGTTAGGTTTCCAAGTCACTGTCCATATGTCCCGTGATGCAAAACAATGGAAAAAGGACTTACTTCGCAGTAAAAACGTTAAAGTGGTGGAATACGAAGCAGATTTCAGTAAAGCAGTAGAAGAGGGAAGAAGACAAGCTGAAAAAGATCCGACATGTCACTTTGTCGATGATGAGAATTCAACGGATTTATTTTTAGGTTATGCAGTTGCCGCTTCCAGATTAAAAAAACAATTGGATGGTTTAAATATAACCGTTGATGAAGAACATCCATTGTTCGTCTACTTGCCTTGTGGAGTTGGTGGTGGGCCCGGGGGAGTAGCCTTTGGCTTAAAACTTGCTTTTGGAGATCATGTTCATTGTTTCTTTGCGGAACCGACACATTCACCAGCCATGATGTTAGGAATGATGACCGAGCTTCATGACGAGATTTCCGTTCAGGATATCGGACTTGATAACCAAACTGCAGCAGATGGTTTAGCAGTTGGCCGGCCCTCTGGTTTCGTCGGTAAAGTGATGGAACCATTCTTAAGCGGATGTTTCACGGTGAGAGATGAAAGAATGTATAACTTATTAAAGGATTTGGCAGACACAGAAGAGATATTGTTGGAGCCCTCCGCATTAGCAGGCATGACTGGGCCAACGAAATTATTCCAAGAGGGGAAAAGTTATTTGGAAAACTACAATCTAACTGGGAAAATGGAAAACGCCACGCATATCGTGTGGGCGACGGGTGGAAGTATGGTCCCAGAGGATGTTATGGCTAGTTATTACGCAGAGGGGAAAAAATTAGATCAATAACCTTATCATTGGATATATGATGAGTAAAAGAGTGTATACTCAACAATAGTTGAAATCATACACTCTTTTCTCAATCCAAATTTTTAGTTTCTTCCCGCTCGTTTATTTTTCTTTTGATCTAGATTCAGAAATTCCGTATCTTCTGCAATCTCCACATCTCGCTTCGGCCGTGTATCATATTTTCTTACATTCCTCTGTTTACCTTTATCTTTTTCTCTGTTCTTATTCTCTTCAGACATGAATCAGACCTCCTAGTGAAAGATATCAGTCTTATCATGTCCTAGTTTATCCATTCCTATTTCATTTTTATGTGTATTGAAAGTTAGTTTTTGTTCAGACTATCCTTTAAAAGGAGTGAATCACATGAGCAAAGGTAAAAAGAAAAAGAACAAAAGCAAAGAGGAATTAAATGACATGAAAGACGATAAAAAGTACCGTCAAAATCGTCCTCCTAGATAAGTTACAGAAGTCGAAGGAAACTATAATTTCCTTCGACTCACTCACATCTTAAGTATAGGATCGGTTCATTAATACGATTCGCCAGCCATCCGGATCCTCAATGGTAACTCCCTGTTCTTTCCAATAATCGTTCTCTGGCTTCACTTCCGGGAAGCCCATTTTATTCAACCGATCAACTACAACATTAATTTCTTCTTTATTCGTTATATAAAATACCAATAGATTGTCTTTAGAGGGAGCTGGGCAGGGGCTTCCGTCAACATGACGGGTAAATTCCAAGTGATAGTCGACATCTGGTAATCCGATTATCACACCCTCATATCCTCGATGACCTTCGAATCGTTGTATCTCCTGCAGCCCTAATCCATTGACGTAAAAATCAATCACTTCTTCAAACTGATCGGTTGGCCTCGCAATTCTTACTTGAGCAGCAGTAAAATCTTTAAACTTCATTTTCTCAGCCCTTTCTTCCATTAATACTTTCCTGGGTTACTCTCCATCATCCGATCTTTATCTTGCTTTCCAATCTCTTTAACGTACCCAAAATACTCATTGCTGCCAAATAACTCGTTTTTGGATTGGATGGGAGCGGATTGTTTTTTATTGTAAAAGTTGCATCCCCAAATTCACCTTTCATTTCAACTTGATGGATATTTTTCTCGATATGTGGATCTGCGATCATTCTTACAGTTGTATGATGTATCCCTAAACTTGCTAGAGACAAAACGATGGAAACATTTATGTTTTTTGGAAATTGAATAATCGCATCTGCTGCTTTTCCTTCAAAAATAATTTTTTCTTCCGTTAGCGGTTCATCGATAAGTGAATGAGCAGGTTTTCTTGTTGTTATTGATACACTTGTCACCGTACCAAGTGCATGAGCATTCTGCAGTAAATCTAATCCGCCTATTGCACCTGATGGCAAATGAATAAAATGATTATGCTTTTCAGCTAATTGTTCAACTTCCAATAGTAATGCATTATCCACAAGGGCACCAACACTAATTAACACTACATCTTTTTTCTTGATGCACTCAGGAATAAGTGTCTTTACTGCCTCTACATTCGCCGCTTCTACAACTATATCAATCTCTGAATCCAAGAAAGCATGAAGATCTGTATATAGTTTAACTCCGAATTCAGATTCCAATGCCTCATATTTTTCTTTATTACGTACATAAACACTTTTGACTGAGATCGTATCTTTTTGAGATAGATTAATTTCTTTTAATAAAAAGTTAGCAATAGCTCCTGCCCCAATCAAGCCGACATTCATGAAATTCCTCCTCGATTTTTACTTCGTGACTTTGATCATTGTCAAGCTTTCTTTTTCTTATTTTTACGGTAGACAAAATAAATGATACTAGCAATGATAAGTGTAAATATAACGATTGTAATTGTTATATAGACAGGGTCTTCATTAATATGCTCCGGTGTGAAACGTAGTGCTAACGGTCCCCAAGACAGGAAGAACGGAACTATGATTGTGATCCATGATTTCGAATAAAATGCCCATGTAATAAATACAATGATGCATCCTATAACAATCAAGTTATTTTGCATTGGAGAAGCTATAAAAAATGGGTCTTGTTCCAAAAAGTGCACAGCTAGGAAAATTCCAGTTGTAATGATATATGCCGCTCCAACTATAACGAAGAACCATTTGGAATGAAAAAATTTTGGCAAGACACGGACGAGTAAGAACCCGTAAAGTACAAAGGACAGAGCACTTACAGTCCCTAGTCCCCAAATCCCCACTTTAGATAAGCTAAATTCACCCATGAGGGCAGGAGTAAAGCACGAGAATGCTACTACCAACAATACTGTCATGGGGGCCAGCGTCATAAACTGCCTTGCATCAAATCCCATTTCCTTGCCAATACTTTTCATATATTCCCTTGGTGAACTTCCTATAATATCTTTAATTCCTTTTCCCTCTGCTTCCGCAACAAGCAAATGGTCTTCCAGCTCAGCGGTAATTTCAGCAATTTCTTCTTCTTTCTTACCCTTCGATAAAAGATACATTCTAAGTTCTATAATGAATTGATCTGCTTCCTTAGATAACATCATCCCCATCCCCTTCTTCAAGCAATGAATAGACCCCGGCTGATAGCTTCTCCCAGTGCTCCTTAAACCTTTCCAGCTCTTCTAATCCTTCTTCCGTAATAGAATAATACTTCCTCTTCGGTCCAGCCGGAGATTTTCTCATGACAGAAGTAACCAGTTTGTTTTTCTGAAGACGCAAGAGAACCGGATAGATACTTCCTTCACTTACCACAGCAAAATTATGTTCTTTCAACTTCTCTGTAATCTCATAGCCATACGTTTCCCCTTTTGCAATCAGAGCAAGTAAACTCCCCTCCAATAACCCTTTTAGCATTTGTGTTGTTGTCGACAAGGTATTCACCTCAGTTAATTTGTTATCACTATCTTACATTACAATATAGTGTATTGCAAGATAGATTAGTTTATTTTATCTCTGTACCATAAAATCAGCACATAAAAAAAGAGCAGGTTAACAAACCTATTCCCTTCACATCTTATTCTTTGTGGGTTTTTATACCCTGAGTAATCCTCGGAATCCTCGAGAAGCGTAATAAGAATCTGCTCCATTATGATACATGAACACTTGCCCATACCGGTAATCGCAGAAAATCGCTCCACCCAATTCTCGAATCGAGTCTGGTGTTTTCACCCAAGTTGATGTTTTCTGATCAAAAACTTCTAACTTTTGTAAATCACGATACTGTTCTTCTGTTAAGAGCTCAATTCCCATTTCATTCGCCACATCCATTACACTATTTTTAGGCGGATGTTTTTTCCTCGATTCCAAAGCCTCCCGATCATAGCACAGGCTTCTTCGTCCTTTTGGGCTTTCCTTGGAACAATCACAGAAAATGTATGATCCCGTACCTTCCTCAAAGCCAACTACATCTGGCTCACCTTCTGTTCTTTCCATTTCATGTAGTGACCATAATTTATCAGGGTTAGACTCCAGCTTTGCTTCAACATCTGTCCACTGAAGCCCTTCATGGCGGTGCATGTTTTCTTCAAAACGTTTTTTCAGAACACTGAGTAATTCTTGATGTTGTTCTTCAGTCAATACTTTGCCCATTAGAGACATCTTCACTCCTTATTTGATTTGTAATTATTATTTCATTCCCTTTGTCCTCATTATACCTAAAATTAGTTTTCAATAGGGAAAAGCTAAAAATCTGCTTCCATTCTAAGCAATCATAGATTCTTTTTGCTGCTTGTTTACGATGTATTTTCTTCATAACATATCTAGCTATAGGTTGGGCAAGTGCTATTTCAATCCAAAATGCTATCCCAAAATTCCTAAACCAGCTGAGAAAGAGATTTGAATAGGCTCTATACTTATTTCTCTCGCACCAACCCAGGAGCCGACAATAGTGAGGATAATCGATAAGACAGTTACATTAAAAAAAGTATTCATTAGAATGCGTGCATTAAATCCATCCGTTTTTTCAATGAATTTCGGTAGGATCTTCCCTACTAACGGTCCTGCTACAAATCGTACTAGAATAATTACAATACCCCACATAAGTGGAACAATCTTTAACGTGTCTAAATAAACCTCTATACTGAAACCTCTTTCCATTCCCATGATTATCGGTGCAATTGTATTCACCGAGATCAAGGAAATAATCAACATAAATAATATGCCTTCCTTTGCATTTTGTGGCAATCTTTCTTCCTTATGCATCGTTACCCTCCGAAAAATTTTATTTTCAGATGGTAGACGTATCAAAATGACATATATTTTTGGTTACTTAAGTTACCAATATCTCTACACACTGATTTTTTCATTATACCATCTCTAAAGGAGGAACTGCATAGTAACATGATTAACCAGTCTTCAAAAGGTTTCATTTAATGGACTTTAACCAGCGGTTATCGTTAAGATGATAGTAATTGACACAGACAAAGGAGGCCCATCTATGGGATGGACATATGTATTATTTGCTGCAATTATTGAAGTTGTTTGGGTGCTTGGATTGAAGTATTCCGATAACTTCTGGATGTGGTCGGGGACGATAATCGCTCTTATTTTAAGCTTTTACTTCATCATTAAAGCATGTGAAGTCCTCCCATCCGGCTCCGTGTATGCCACATTTACCGGATCAGGAGCTGCAGCGATTGCAATCATTGATTTCGCCTTTTTAGGAGAAACATTTACAATTGCAAAAGGACTTTTTATCCTACTGATTATTATTGGTGTAGTAGGTATTCAATTGACGACAGGTGAAAAAGATAAATCACAGGATTCAGTATCGTTAAAGGAAGGTGATGCGTAATGGCCTGGTTTTATTTATTCCTCGCAAGCTTTGGAGAAATCTTCGGGGTTGCCAGCATCAATATGTATTTGAAAAAACGGTCATGGAAATGGCTTCTTACATTAGTTGTTGTCTTTGGACTTGGCTTTTATTTCCTTGCATTGGCGATGCGTGATATTCCTCTTGGAACTGCGTATGCAATTTGGACGGGACTAGGAGCAACCGGAGCGGTAATTATGGGGGTCGTTTTCTTTAAGGAAAAGATGAGTATTCTACGTATCATCTTCTTAACTTTTATCATTTCTGGAGCGGTAGGATTAAGGTTGGCTTCCTAGAAAGACGCGAGACCGCGATATTACTTGTAATCAGGCGTTAAATTTGACCATATAAGAAATGGTTTCGTCCGAACTAAATAGCGACTACTTTATAAGAACACGAACATGAACGGATTCTTTTCGTTCGTGTTCTTACACGGCTTCTAAGTGCATGAACATAAACAATTTCTTGTCATTCGTGTTCTTATACGGCTTCTATGAGCACGAACATAAGCAATTTCTTTTCGTTCGTGCTCTTACAAGGCTTCTAAGTGCATGAACATAAACAATTTCTTGTCATTCGTGTTCTTATATAGCTTCTAAGAACATGAACATTAAAAAAATCTTTTCGTTCGTGTTCTTACACGGCTTCTAAGTGCATGAACACAAACAATTTCTTGTCATTCGTGTTCTTATACGACTACTAAGTGCATGAACATAAATAAAATCTTCTCGTTCGTGTTCTTACACGGCTTCTAAGAGCACAAACATAAGCAATCTCTTTTCATTCGTGTTCTTATCACGCTTGTAAGGACTTAAATATATGCAAGTTCTTTTCATTGATGTTACCAAAATACCCTCCTAAATTATAAACTTCTTCGAGCACTCACACCTCATTAAGTTTCTATTTAGAAACAACTTTATTAAAAGCCGAGATACTAATCTTTTTCCAAATCCAGCCATACAATAATGCAAATCCGAATACCCCTAAAATAATTAGACTACTAAAATGAGAAGTTATCGATGGTCCCAATACGGCAAATCTGAATCCATATAATAAAATACTGATCCCCGAGGTCAGACATGTTGCCGAAAATACGCTAACCAATATGCTTCTCTTTAAATACCTAATCCCAGTTCCTAAACTTAGTCCTAATAATCCTGTTGTAAAGAGAAATATTAATAGCTCGCTTGGTTGTAATATTGCCAGTAATAATCCAGTTAAGCTGTACGTCATCACTCCAATTCTCAGTGACAGTAGACCCGCAAGCGCCAGTGGAAGAGTGGTCATCGTACTGAACAGATAACCGATCCCAGTGAATATTCCTGCTGATTGTAAAATAACTGCAATCGCGCCTAACAGCGCACCGACCACTAGATGCATCGCCCCTGAACGAATATCAATTATCGGAACAAGCTCCTTGCCCCAAGCTTTCATGAAAACTCTCTTAACAAAATTCCGCATTTGGCACCTCCATTATAGGTAAATGCCTTAATAACGTATTTTATGCTTGGAATGTTCAATCTGAGATTTTCTATAAAACAAGCTGCCAGCACACAGATGTGCTCGTACTGACGCTATTTACCTCCTGTTAATTAGATAGAAGTTACTATTTGGTACTATGGCAGCTGCATTGACCATAATCTTATAAGAGAGAAGAGAGGAAGGGGTAATATTAGTTGATAAAAGTTAATATTCAATTACGTCCGATTGTGACTAAGTTAAACTTGCCAACTGTTCTAAAGACAGCGGTCCTGCCAGGTGACTCGATGGAAAGATTGTTCATCGCAACTCAGGTCGGGGAAATCTTTTTCATTGGAGATGGAGATGTAAGGCTTTTTCTGGATATTCGCTCTCAAATTATAAAACTAGAAGATTATGATGAACGGGGATTAATAGGATTAGCATTTCATCCGCAATTTTATTATAACGGTCTTTTTTACATCCATTATTCAGTTGCTGACACCCAAGGTCCAGGTGCATTAGCTGAGCCTTTTAAACCTGATCCTTGCGATCCTGCTACGTTGAACCTCAAATGGACCAATAGAGAAACCCAATACGATCATATTGATACCGTTGAAGAATGGATGATACAGACAAACAGTGCCCCGATAAAAAGACGCACGTTACTTAACTTACGAAGGCCATTTGCTAATCATAACGGTGTTAACAGTTTGAACTTCTCTCCCGAAACCGGAAGACTTGTTTTAACAACTGGAGATGGCGGCTCAGGTTATGACCCATTTAATTTAAGTCAGGATGATATGGAAATGGCCGGTAAAATAATTGAAATTGATGTTGATACGAATACATTTATGAATAACCCTCCAGTAGTTACTCGTTTTAATGAACTACCAACAAGCATTCAGTCCATACTTACAATAATGGCAAAGGGGGGCCGCAACATACCAGGGATTGCATTTCAAAGGAGTAATAATCAATATATTAAATATGCAGGAAATGTCGGACAAGATTTAGTGGAATCCATTTTCTCATTCATCAATTACCGAACGATACCAGTTACACGATTAGTTCAGACTTCTCCAAATCAATCTGAACTTGATCGAGCCGGATTGATTAACTTCGGATGGCGAGGATGGGAGGGGGCCTTTCCCACTTCCATACCAAGAGAATGTTCCACAAATACAAGTCGCGATGAGAAAACAATTGCTTATTATCAAGAAGCAGTGGAAGCTTCAGCAAAGCGCCTTTTACCTTTAACTAGTTATTTTCATGATGATAGCAGAATCGATAAGTTTGAAGGTACTGCCCTTACAGGTGTGCAAGTCTATATGGGAAACTCACTTTCCGATTTGACTGGCAGTGTTATCTTTACCGACATTGCGAGGAAAGGTAATCCAGGAGCTCCGATAAGAGGGGCACTAGCTTATACGAAATTAGAGAAAAATTATAAACCCAGTGATTTCAGTGTTATAAATGTAGATTACGATTTTGGGTCTGAATCAGCTTATTATGTCAGTTTGGGAACAAACCTTGATCAAACTCGTCTATATTTGGGAGTTTATAGTTCTATGCAAGTAGCGAAATTAAACCAGGGTACCGTATTTGAAATTGAAACACCTAACTAATCTCTTACTTGTCCATAACCTGTTATTTTAGTATATTAGATTAAAGAATAGTACAATTAGGGGAAATCGATTTGCTGAAAATTAAGCCACTAGATACTGAAGACTACGAACTGATTCAAGCTGCCGAAGAAGTGATAGAAAAAAACTATCGATATGGCAAACACCATATCGGGGCAGCGATACGAACGGCATCTGGTAAAATATTTTCCGCTGTTCATGTGGAAGCGAATGTCGGAAGAATTACCGTTTGCGGGGAAGCAATGGCACTTGGAAAGGCTATATCAGAAGGGGAACATGAATTTGACTCTATTGTGGCTGTCGCTCATCCACATCCTCATGAAAATATAGATCACTGTTGGGTCGTCACTCCTTGTGGCATGTGCCGTGAGTTATTGAGTGACTATGGAATAGACATGGAAGTAATCATTCCCTACGATGGAGAAATAGTAAAGTGTCAAGTTTCCGAGCTATTACCTGAAAAATATACGAGCGATGAACCATCTTGATTGTTGAACTTTTTACATAAGATTCCTTCTTTTAATAATATGATATTTATTACAGCATGCTGCTAAAAACGGCATGCTTTTCATTTGCTTAAGGGGTAATACCATTTGGAAATTAGATAGAACATATCATCTTTCCTAGCTTCATATGATGGAATTAATATGATAAGGAGTGGATAGTATGGATGAATGGATTAAAAGTTTAAAAACCAATACACCACAGGAAGGTTTTGAGTTGGCGATCAAACTTGCAACTAAAGGAATTGAATATGTCCAACCAGATGAGAAGATTAGGAAAAAGATAAGACCAAAATACTCTCGAAACCCAGATAATCTCATTGCAGCTTCAGAAGTTATTGCAATTCATTACCAAACTGTTGCAGCTGCCAACAACTACTGGAGAACGAATAAAAGAGTCTATTGAGAAAATAGAGGGAGCTCATTCGAATAATTTATTTATTCGTTTTCAACTCCCTCTGTCACTTTACCCTTCCCCACTTACTATCGCATTCGTTTTGCCAAAGTTAAAAACAAGTATAATAACAAGAAAGAATATAAGACAATCCATATAAATGGGAAGACTGAAAGGCCTGAAACACTATCACCGTTCCAATGATATAAAGCAGTTTGTGTCGCAGTCGCTGGAGGGATAATCCATGTTAGAAATTTCAAAGGTAAAGGCAGAATCTGAGCAATTCCTAGAGCCGCTATCGAGAGCACAATGACCAGGGTCAACCCACCAAAAGAATTTATCGAACTTGTCATGATGGCTCTGCTGAAAAAACTAGCAATACTAACCCCTAATATTGCTAGAATCATGTGATTTACGAACGAGATTGTAACAATAGTAACCGTTAAAGGATCGTTAAACATGGAAAACACAATGGGATATAGAATAGCATAGAAGGAAAGAAAAACAGCGATAATCACAACAGAGATAATTTTAGATATGTAGTACCGGTTCCATCCCCCTGTATGTAACGACAAAACCCCACGGTGCACAGGGGATTCGATGGATAAGATACTTAAGCTTAACCATGCAGATATAATATAAACAATGATGGCCGTTACAGCATAACTATCAATTATTGGGTTTGGTTTATACGTATAGAAAATAAAGATCAAAATGACGAAAGTGGAAAGGGGTGGAAAATATTTATGGGACCGAATATGGGCTTGTCAAATAAAGTGTGTAAGTCCCCATTTACTCAAGGTACTTTAACACCCTATCTTTCAGTTCATCATGAAGAAGAAGCTGGTTCATCACCATGGCCCA